>NZ_JBFPJH010000240.1:0-5090 GCF_040838255.1 Bacillus sp. C30
CTAATATAGAGACATCGATTTATAAAAATATAGAATATTAAAATGGAATTTGACTTGATAGAACATAAAGGTAACTTTGATTTTGGATATGAAGATATTGCGGGTATATCTCGGAAATGTAAATTTTCTAATTGTTCGCATACAAATGAACCACACTGTGCAGTAAAAAAAGCTATCTCTGACGGCATACTTTCTGAAGAAATATTTAATAGTTTTTATAGAAATTTAAACGAGGCACACTATGTTTCTAAACAGAGTAATAAAACAAAAGCTATCGACTATATGAAACAATTGAAACTCTTTCAAAAAAATTAGACTAAACTAGAAAGTCCCCCTTAAAAAAATATTTTAAGGAGGGCTTTTTCTTGTTTAATGATTTTGATGTTTCAATTCCACCAGACATTCTTGTACTAAGGTTACTGCCTGACTCATTGCAGCTCCCCCAGCAAACGCGGCTGAAACACCACAAGCTTCTAAAATTTCTTTATCAGAACATCCTTGGTCAATACAGCCCTTCGTATGATAAATCGTACAATATTCGTCTTGTGTTGCTAAACTAATCCCTAATGCAATGAGCTGCTTTTCTCTTTTAGTTAATGCACCCTCCTGAAAACATGCTTGTGTAAAAGCGTTATATGTTTCTGCAATTTCAGGGATTTGTTGCGTAAAATTCCCTATACCTTCTTTATAATCAAGTAATACATCATTTATAGAGCCATATTGTTGATTTTCCATCGTATATCCTCCATTCATTTTATTCACACTTACTTTAGTATGAGATAAAATAAAGGACATATACAAATATTTACTTTAAAAAATAGAATGAATTTTCAGTTTATTTTACTTTTAAATTTGCACATCTACAGTTTCAGCCCATTATCTACTGACACTTTTTCTTTAGAATTTTTCCTTTCAACCTCTTTACTTCTTTCTTCCCAAAATGTTAAACCTTCAATTCCCACATTTTTAGGATCAAACACTGGATCTTTCCCTTCTTTTTTCTGCGTTTCATAGTCTTTTAACACTTTTAATGCCGTTTTACTTAATAATAGAATCGCGATTAAGTTTAACCATGCCATACTACCGATTCCTAAATCTCCAAGGTTCCATAATAGCGAAGCTGATTCTACGCTACCGATGTAAACCATAATTAAAAACCCAATTTTCAAAACTGGTTTTAACCAGCTATATTTGAGGTCACGATCTAAATAAGTGAGTGTCGTTTCAGCGATATAGTAGTACGCGAGTAAAGTTGTAAATGCAAAAAAGAAGATTGCGATTGAAATAAATAATGGACCAAATCCTGTCATAACAGTTTCAACTGCTTGTTGTGTATAGATTGGACCTGCATCTACATTTCCCATATTCTTTACAATAGCGCTTTTCCCTTCAGGTATTACATTATACATACCTGTTATTAATATCATAAGAGCTGTCGCTGTACATACTACAATTGTATCAATATATACAGAAAACGCTTGAACTAGCCCTTGTTTTGCAGGATGAGATACTTCAGCAGCGGCAGAGCTATACGTTGCTTCTCCAACACCAGCAACATTTGAAAATACAGCACGCTTTACACCCCATGCAATAGCTGCGCCGACGATGCCGCCAAACATTTCATTTACACCAAAAGCACTTGAGAAAATTAAAGCAAACATACTTGGAATTTCCGTTACATTCGCAATTAATACGATACATGTAACAATTACATAACCAATTGCCATAAATGGAACTAGCATTTGAGAAACGCCCGCAATTCTCTTTACGCCACCAAAAATGATAGCTGCTAATAATACGACTAACAATATACCAGTTATATATTTGCTAATACCATTAGAATTTTCAAATCCAACTGCGATACTACTCGATTGAATACCTGGTAATAAAACGCCATATGATAGTGTTACAACGACCGCTACAATGACCGCAAACCATTTCATTTTCAAGCCTTTCTCAATGAAATATGGCGTACCACCACGGTATTCATTGCCTACTTTACTTTTATATACTTGTGCTAATGTTGATTCAACAAATGCACTAGCTGCTCCTAATAATGCCATCACCCACATCCAAAATACAGCTCCAGGTCCGCCGAAAGCGATAGCTGTCGCTACTCCTGCGATATTACCAATTCCAACCCTACCTGATAACGCCAAACAAAATGCTTGAAAGGATGATATCCCAGTCTCCGAGCTCTTCCCTTCAAATAATAGTTTAATCATCTCCTTAAAATAGCGAATTTGTAAAAAACGAGTTGCAATTGTGAAATACACTCCTGCTCCTAATGCGAAAACAACTAAGCCAATACTCCAAACTTGCCCTACTAACCATTCTACTAACTGCTCCATCCAAATCCCCCTTATAATTCTTTTGAAAAAGCAATTTTATATATAAGAAAACGGACAACTATTATTAAACCTTCCAGTTGTCCGCATCTCTCATTATTTCATCCCTCTATTTATTAACAGTTAGACTCTCTATTACTTTATATTTACCCAAACACTTTTCACTTCTGTATAGTTATCAAGGGCGTATGAACCTAATTCACGTCCGATACCAGATTGCTTATATCCACCAAATGGTGCAGCTGCATTTTCTAAGTTATAATCATTAATCCACACTGTTCCTGCCTTTAATTTATTGGCAACTTGATGTCCGGTTTTAATATTTTGTGTCCATACGCCCGCAGCAAGCCCGTAAGACGAGCGATTTGCTCTTTCAATTACTTCTTCTGTCGAATCGAACGGGAGTACAACGACAACTGGTCCGAAAATTTCTTCCTTAACGATTGTCATATCGTCTGTAACATTTGTGAATACTGTTGGCTGTACAAAATAACCTTTTTCAAATGCACGTTTACCACCAGCTGCAACAGTAGCACCTTCAGATTTTCCTTGTTCAATGTAATTTAGCACACGCTCTTGTTGTTTTTTAGATACGAGCGGTCCCATTTCAGTTTCCGCCTCCATACCTGCCCCTAGCTTCACGTCATTCGCCATTTTTACAAGTTCATTTACGACTATTTCATAATGCTTCCGATGAACGAAAACTCGAGATCCTGCGCTACAATTTTGACCATGATTATACATAATGCCTTGGAACGCACCGTTAATCGCTTCTTCTAAGTCAGCGTCTTCTAAAATGATGTTTGGTGACTTACCACCAAGTTCTAACGTTACATGTTTAATTGTTTCTGCAGATTGACGCATAATATATTTCCCTGTAACTGTTGAACCTGTGAAAGCTACTTTATCAATATCATGATGGTTTACAATTGCCGATCCTGCTTCAGGACCGAAACCTGGTACAAAGTTTACGACACCGTTTGGAAAACCAGCTTCTTTAAAAAGCTTCGCTGTATATAGTAAAGATAAAGGTGTTTGCTCTGCTGGTTTTAATACAATCGTACAACCCGTCGCAAGAGCGGCTCCCATTTTCCAAGAAGACATAACGAGCGGAAAATTCCACGGGATAATTTGACCTACAACGCCAACCGGTTCATGGCGTGTGTAATTTAAATAGTCTTTTGAAATTGGAATGGTTTGACCAATAATTTTTGTAGCCCATCCCGCGTAATAGCGGTAATTTTCTACAGTCGCTGAAATATCATCATCAAGTGCTACTTGATATGGTTTTCCATTATCTAAAGCTTCCAGCTGTGCTAATTCTTCTCTATGCTCTTCAATTAAATCTGCTAATTTATAAATAAGGTGTGCTCTTTCAGCAGTAGTCATCTCTGCCCACGGGCCTGATTCAAAAGCAAATCTTGCCGCTTTTACTGCGACATCAACATCTTCTTCTTGCGCTTCACATACGACTGCTAGAACATCTTCTGTTGCTGGATTGTATGTTTCAAACGTCTTTCCACTTATTGAAGAAACAAATTCACCATTAATAAACATTTTAATTTCTTCATTTAAAAACGCTTTCACTTTTGGTTTCAGCTCAATGTTTGTCGTTAACATATATACTCTCCTCCTTATTTAAACAGCTGCATGAGCTGCAATTTCTAGTAAAATAGCTTGAAGCTTTTGATCTTCTTCTTCAGTTAATCCTAATCTCGGATAACGTGAAGGTCCTCCGACTTGCCCATGTAATTCCATTGAACGTTTAACGATTTGCACATACTTTCCTGATCCTTCAAGAAACTCACAAAGAGGTAAAATAGCATCGTTCATTTCCCACGCTTTTTCTAATTCACCATTTTGAAAATGCTCGTACATTTTCGTAACGAGTCCTGGAACGATATTTCCGGCTACTGAAACCCATCCCGATGCACCAACTAAATAAGATTCCATAACTAAATCTTCAGATCCGCAGAAGACTTGGAAAGCACCTTCACCTTGTCTTACTAAATCTCTCGCTTTTCGAATATCTCCGCTAGATTCTTTAATATGTGTAACATTTTCACACTCTTTTCCAATACGGAGCATTAACTCTGTGCTCATATCAACACCAGAAGTAAATGGGTTATTGTATAGCATAATTGGTATATTTACAGCGTTTGAGATTTCTTTAAAATGAAAATAAATCTCCTCTTCCTTCGGTTTACAATAGTAAGAGTTTATAATTAATGCGCAATCCGCTCCGTGCGCTTCTGCATGTTTCGTATATTCAATCGTTTCTTTCGTCGTCTCTGCAGCAGTTCCAACAATGACAGGAATACGGCCATCAACTTCTTTTAATACTGTTTCTACCATGTTAAATCGTTCTTCCTTTGATAAACTAACAAATTCCCCTGTACTTCCATTAATAATAATTCCAGCTACCTTTTGCTCAATAAAGTAGTTTACGTTTTGTTTTACGCCTTTCCAATCAATCTCTTGAAATTCATCCATCGGTGTTATTAATACTGGAAATGCCCCTTTAATTTTTTGCATCTTTATCTCTCCCTTTAACATATTATTTTAATAAGAAACCTGTTGGAAACGGATCAGTAGGATCTAATATAAATGTTTGCATACCTGTAATAAACCCTCTACTTTCAAATCGAAAAATGTATCCGAGTTCTTCTTTCTTCACTTTTTCTACTGTTATAAAGCTATTAAAAATACTTTCATTTCTAAAAGGTTTATCCGCTATATAAT
>NZ_JBFPJH010000241.1:0-5079 GCF_040838255.1 Bacillus sp. C30
CAATGGAATATAGTAACCTAAAGCAATCATTTATGTACTTTTTAGAAATGTATACAAATGCGGTAAAAACGTGCTAAACTAATTGCTTCATAATGTTAATGATGAGGCCATCAGGCGTATCATTCCAATAGGTTGAGAAACATCGATATAAGTTTAGAATAATTCGATTAAAGAAGGAATCTAAAGGGCTTATGGATAAATGTACTCAAGAAGAATTATTGTATGTGATGGAGGAATGGTTAAGAAAACATTATCTTTCATAGGAGCTGTAGTTGTGAGAAAACAAAAAATTTTATTATGTATGTTATTAGGACTTTTAATGACGGTAGTGGCTTGCGATAAGCAAGAGGAGCCAGAATCAAAACCGGTTCATGTGAAAAACGAAAAGAAAAAAGAAAAGCATAAAGAACAGGAAGAATCTAAAGAAGAAAAAAGTATAAATTTAATGGACAAACAGTTGCTACTTTCTGCGACGCTTGGAGACACAGAAACAGCTATGAAGCTGATCCAAGATGGAGCGAATATCAATGTAGAAGGTGACAATGGAGAAACGCCTGTCCTTGCAGCGACGTATCAAAATCATGTAGAGACAGTTAAAGCATTAATTGATGCGGGTGCTGATATTGAAATTCAAGACGAAAAACAAAGCAATCCATTTCTTTATGCAAGTGGAGAAGGATATACGGATATTGTAAAAGTATTAATTAATGCAGGAGTTAATACGAAGGAAACGACTAAGTCAGGTGGAACAGCACTTATTTCTGCATCTGAGCGTGGCCATGTAGAGGTTGTTAAAGAATTATTAGAGCATACAGATATTGATGTGAATTATAAGAATGAACGTGGTGGAACAGCTTTATTAGAAGCAATTGTATTAGGAAATGGTAGTGAAAGTCATAAGAAAGTAATTCAAATGCTTATTGACCACGGGGCAGATGTAAATATGGCCAATAAGGAAAATATTACGCCGCTGCAGTATGCTGAAAAAAGAGGTTTTAAAGATATTGCGAATATGTTGAGGATAGCTGGAGCGAATGAAGTAGTACAGCCGCAACCACAACTGGCGGAATAACAAGCTGAAGAAATAAAAAATACAAAATAATCCCATTTAGATAGACAGAATGAAGAAATCAGTTAGTATATGATGGATTCAGTAATGTGTATTTGAATGGGATTTTTGTTTTGAAAAAATTATTTAAAAAGAGGAATAGATAAGGAATTCTTATGTGCGTATTCTATAAAGCTTTACTAGATGGAATTTATATACATAGTAACTAAGGAGGCTACAAATGAAATTTTCAGAACTTGAGTTAATAGCAATTCAGGCAGAGGTTTTATTTGTTCATAATCAAGTAGGAAGAATAAAGAGTGTAAATGAAAATGGAAATCTGAAAGCGCCGCGTTTTTTTCTTGGCCGAACTCGTGAAGGGAATATAACGAGATATCATTATAACCTGGATAGTGAAATGATAAGTAAGATTGAGAAATTAATTCGAGAACGCTCAAATCACATAGAGATAGCAAAGATTATTAAAGTATTAAATGATGAGAGAACGGTGGAGAATATTTGGATAGGTTTTGCTTACATGTTTCCAAATAATTTAAATAAGCCGACTAGGGCGATACAAATAACAGAGAAAAATAAAGAGCTTTTGCGAGAAAATTTCCCTAATCTAATAGAACAGATGGAATGGAGGCAACCTTATTTTGCAATTGTAAAAAATGAAAAGGTAGTTTCTATATGTTGCAGTGCCAGAAGTACGACCGTAGCTGCTGAGGCAAGTGTGGAAACTTTAGCGGAGTTTCAAGGGAATGGATATGGTGCTGATGTCGTTACAGCCTGGGCAATATCAATACAAGAGGAAAAGCACATTCCGCTTTATAGTACTTCTTGGGATAATTTTGCTTCGCAAGCAGTGGCAAGAAAGCTAAAACTCATTAATTATGGAATTAATTTACATATTGATTGAAATTAAAACATCGTTGTGTTCTGTTGGTTTATATTCGTATATCTAGATTATTGTAAAAGTAATATAGTGAATATTAACATTCGATTAACACCTAATTAACAATTTATCAAAACTGACTTAATAAATGCGTAATATAGTAAAGATAACAAAATAACTAGGGTAGAGAACATTTGAGAACACCCACTTACATATAACGTGCCACTTTCTTAGGTGTGCTCTATTCCCTAGAGTTCAAATAAGGAGAAAGGTGTTCTATGTAAGTAGGTGTTTTTAGTTTGGATAAAAATAGAAAAGCTAGGTGGAATGAATGTTTAAAGAACCTTATATTGCGATGATAAAGGATTGGGAAGGGTACAAAACATATAAAAAATTACCGAAAACAGTTTTTCTTATGACTGGTTCAATGCTGGAGTTACCAGAGCGTGTATATGAACTACAGAAACATGGAAACGATGTATTTCTTCATTGTGATTTTATACAAGGCTTAAATACGAACACAGAGGAAGCACTTTTATATATTCAAGATGTTATCGGAGCACAAGGTATTATTTCGACAAAGGGATCGACAATTCGAAATGCCAATAAAATTGGATTGAAAACGATTCAACGTATTTTTATTGTTGATACTTTATCTCTTACAAAATCAATTGAAAATTGTAAAACGACTAAACCGAATGCAGTAGAGATTATGCCTGGTATTATGCCTTCTATTATTAAACAGCTAGCGGAGGAAATAAAATTCCCTATTATTGCAGGTGGGCTGATTCAAACGCGAAAGGATGCAGAAATCGCAATTCGTGCAGGAGCAAGTGCAATTTCAACGAGTCATTATGAAGTGTGGATACAAGAAGAAAAAAGGAGTGCAACCTTGTGATTGAATTGAAAAATGTTTCAAAGGTATATAAAAATGCGGAAGAGACAGCAGTTAAAGACGTATCAGTTCATATTAAAAGAGGAGAATTTTTTGTTTTAGTTGGACCTTCGGGATGTGGAAAAAGTACATTATTACGAATGCTGGCTGGCTTAGAAGAAATTTCTTCGGGAGATTTAATTATTAATGAACATGTTGCAAATGATTTAGAGCCGAAAGACCGTAATCTATCAATGGTATTTCAAAATTATGCATTATATCCACACCTAACTGTAGAAGAAAATATTTTATTTGGACTTAAGGTAAGGAAGGTACAAAAAGAAGAGCGACAAAAGCGATTAATGGAAGCTATTGAAATGGTAGGACTGAAAGAGTATGTGAAAATGAAACCGGGCCAATTATCAGGCGGGCAAAGACAGCGTGTTGCACTTGCTAGGGCCATCGTCAGTCAAGCACCGATTTGTTTAATGGATGAACCACTTTCGAATTTAGATGCGAAATTACGTGCACAGATGAGGATTGAAATTAGAGAAATTCAGCAACGATTAGGAATTACGATGATTTACGTTACTCACGATCAAATAGAAGCAATGACTATGGGAGATCGTATTATGGTTTTAAATAAAGGAAGTATACAACAAGTTGGAACACCGCTTGATATATATAACGAACCAGCAAACGAATTTGTTGCAAGTTTTATAGGTTCTCCTTCTATGAATATAAATGATGGGGAAGTGGATAAAGAAAAAGGCATATTACATATAGGGCAATTGCAAATCCCATTATCTATTGGACAGCTAAAGCAATTACCAGAAGGAACTATTCGAATAGGTATGCGTCCTGAGCATATTGCGCTGTCTGAGGAAGGACAAGAAGTGACGCTGCAATCTGTAGAAGTATTAGGGAATGAATCTATATTAAACTTTGCGGTAAATGGAACAACTTGGAGTGCGAAAGTCATCGGACAGTTACTCCTGAACAAAGGTGACAAAGTAAAATTATTATTCTCGCAAGAAAAACTATGCTTCTTTCACCAAAATACGAATGAACGATTAAAAGTGGTGGCTGAAGAAAAGTTGAAAGTGGTGGCGAAATAATGATTGAAGTAGGTAAGTTACCAGTTCAAACAACAGTGTCAAAAAAGAAGAGTTTATGGGGCAGAACGAAAGATTTAAGAATAGGATTATTGTTTTTGGCGCCATCTATTTTGTTATTTTCAATTTTTCTTTTCTATCCATTGTTTAGGACGATCTACTATAGCTTTTATTTAACAGATATACACGGAGAAGCTAATCTTTTCGTTGGCTTAGAAAATTATCAATATTTATTTTCGGATCCTGCTTTCTACAAAAGTATAAAGTCAACTTTATTATTTGTTTTATATACAGTGCCTACTAGCATTGTATTCGCCTTATTTCTTGCATTAATTGCAAATGAAAAAGTAAGAGGGATCGGGTTATTCCGAGTACTGTTTTCTTCAACGATGGGAATATCAGTAGCTGCTAGTGCAGTGATTTGGCTATTTTTATTTCATCCAAGTGTAGGGTTATTTAATAATATATTAGCCTCTATGAATCTTCCTGCAATCGCATGGTTAACGAGTCCAGAATGGGCACTGTTTTCTGTATCGGTTACAACGGTTTGGGTGAATACAGGATTTGCATTTTTAGTTATATTAGGTGGTTTACAAAATATTGATACGTCTTTATATGAGAGTGCATCTATAGATGGTGCTAGTTATTTATATAAGCTTCGCCGCGTTACATTACCGATGCTATCACCAACTTTATTTTTTATCGTGACAGTAACGTTAATTAGTGCATTCCAAAGCTTTGGACAAATTGATATTTTAACGCACGGTGGACCGAATGATGCAACGAATTTAATTGTGTACTCGATTTATAAAGAGGCATTTGTGAATCATAAATTTGGAACAGCAAGTGCACAAGCGATGGTATTATTTATTTTCATTTTTATTGCTACATTACTTCAATTTAAGTTTGCTGAGAGAAAGGTGCATTATAAATGATCGTTAAACAGTGGAAACAAAATTTCCTATTATACATGCTGCTCATTATTAGTGCAGTAATGGTGTTTTTTCCTGTACTGTATGCGTTTTTAATAAGCTTTATGACACCAGACGATATTCAAATGAGAAGGTTATTTCCAACTCAATTTACTTTTGATAATTTCATTAATATTTTTCAAAAAGTACCTCTTTTTACATACTTATATAAC
>NZ_JBFPJH010000242.1:0-5062 GCF_040838255.1 Bacillus sp. C30
GGTACCAGAACGTTTTGTTTCTTTAACTAGCTCTTTTTACTCTGAATCAAAAACAGTTCAAGAACTGTGGAAGGTTGTAAGGCAGTGTAATAGAGTTATCAATCATTCAACGGGTGATACAGCATTCAATAAAGACCAAGAGCTTACAATTGGTTTGCAGGCTATTAAAGAGTTTGTAATGAAAGTTAAGTCTGGTGCAAAAATGGCTAAGGGGAAGTTTGCGTATTTCAACGGTATTGTGAATAACTTGATGAACAAGTATTACTTTGATCCAGCATTTATGTGATGAATCCAATACATACAGTGTTTATAAATTCACTGCTTGTTTATTCATAAAATTTTGTATGCATTCTACTTGAAAACATGTAAATTCGAAGATTGAATCCTCTATTGTTTATTATTGAACATGAGAATTGAAAGCCGGAACTTAGATTCCCTGGATTGCTATGGTTCGTTATGCCAAGATTTGAATGCGGAAGTATAATTCCCGTAATTCAAGAGAAAGTAGTACTTGCTTCTTCTATTTAGTACTTTTATTTTGGTCACATACACTAAAATTAACAATAGAGAAAACACCATAAAAAAGAGGGATTCTTTCCCCAGGAAAGGAATAGGTTCTCTTCGTTTTTGGCCACACACGTCAGCCTTAAGTATATATTAATATTGCTCCTTTATAAGTGATATGAGATTTCAAGGGCGTCTTCCGGATGAAGGCTCTTTTCATTTGTTTGGACTTCAAATTTGATTCATATGCCAAGAAGTCCCTGTGTTGTTTGAAAGAACAGATTCATATTTACATCTACTTTTTGTATTTCGGAATTTTATGGTTTCACAACCCAAATTTTCGCATACACTATTTTCATATGACAAATCTTACCTTAAAAAGGAGAAATGTAAATGGCAACTTTAAATGAGCTTTATCCGATTCCTTACAACACACTATCGTCGAAATATTTTTATGCAAACCAACTAGATGTAGATTCCGATGGAAAAGATCATCCCCTAACTAAGGAGGACTCTACTCCAGCCGATAAAGCCTGGTATGATAGTCTATCGGATGGTCTAAAAATGGCTGCGGGCGCTAAAACGTACGGTGATTTTATTTCAAACGTATTCGACCTCCTGATAAACGAAAAAAAGGATTATCAAACGTATGTAACTTTTTCATTAAAAGTTGCTTCAGCAATCTATGCTCCAATTGGGATGCTAACTCCCTTTGTTGGCCTAGTTTTTTCAATCTTAAATGTAGGAAAGAAAAAGCCACCAGCACTTACTCCAGCATCTATTTTTGAGGCCCTCAAACCGAAAATTGAAGAGATGATCTCGGAAGCTCTACTACAGGATGACAAAGATTTTCTAGATAAAGTAATAACAGGTATGCAAAACGCTCTTGCCGAGTATAAAAATGTCCAAGAGGATATAGATAACGCAGGAGGATTTCAGAAGGCTTCTCCCGGTGCACTAGCAGTGTTACAGGAGAAGATAGGGAAGTTAGACACCGCTTTTACAACTCAATTACCTTATTTTGCCGATGTAGCTAATCCTTCAAAGACGGCTGATTATAATGCCCGTCATGCAATGATAGGACTACCGTCTTATTGTATATTAGCCTCCCTGCACCTTATGTTCTATCGAGACATCATTCTCCATGGACCTACATGGGATCCTACAAAGTATGATAGTCAGGCTATTGGATTGTACAAAAACCAGCTAAGACGGAACATTCAACTGTATACAAACACTGTTAAGCAGGTTTTTCATAATACGCTTAGCAACTATGGCTATACTCCAGGTGGACCGTTTCCATCTGATCCAGATAAGTTACAGAAAGTGCTAAATTTGATTGCAGGCATGAACACAATTTGCTTGGACGTTGCAAGACTATTTCCTACATTCGATCCAGATGTTTACCCACCCACTCAAAATACTATCGATTTCGAATTAACACGACAAATGCTAGTTCCCATTTCCGTAAATCATACGGCAGATGATGCACACCCTGGCCCTTATGCAAATATCTCTAAACAGCCCATTGATTTCTCAAATTGGAAAGCGTATAAGAATGGGGCAGTAAACGTATTGTCAAATGAAGAGATAATAAAAATGGAAAGGGAAGGAGAAAGAACACAACTCAGCCTGGAACCAACTAAAATCACAACAACGTACCGTAACGGGCAAACACTAACTTATGGTTACCCAGCTACTGATGCTAAAATCAAAGATAATAAGAAAATCTCCCCCCTTCCCCCGTCAAGCATATTTCACGATTCGGTGACATTTAGTTATGATGACCCTGGCGTTGCGATTACTGATGACGGTCTGTCGCTCATACCTCAATCTCAATATAATAACTCTGGAATGACAGCGCCTCGACTGCATACAATTGTAGATCTATATCCTAATGCATTTGCAAATGGACCGACTAATGATAACTACTACAACGGTTGGATTGTGAATAATCCATTCAATGCCGGTATAGGTGTAAGTAAACCGATCACACCTTCAACAAATATCATTGGAGACACAGATGATTCAGGTTTACTCATCAAAGGATTTCCAGCTGAAAAAGCTCTGGACCCCCTTGGCGGGACTGTGTTAAATGGTACATTGGTATTCGAATCTGTAACTGGTGCGAATTGTATAAAACTTTCACCTCACGGCTTTGTTCGTCTAGATATCCAAAATTTAGTCGATTATAAATATACCATTCGTTTACGGTATGCACTACTACCCAATGCCTCATCCGATGGTAATATATCGTTTCAATTAGTAGGATTGAGTTACGACACCATTAAACTTCCACAGACGCAACCAGGTGGTCTAAATTTTGTTATGGGTGAAAATGGAAACTACGTAGTGCAAACAGTAAAAGAATATGTAAGATTCCCTGACGGAACCCACCGCATACAAGTTGATAATCTAGGTACTGAAGATATCTTTTTAGATCGCATTGAATTTGTTCCTATTGATCTCCCTATTCCGGACGGCGCTACCATCCTTCCGGCGAAAACAATTTCATGCCCGGATGTGCAAGTTTGGGGAAGTTCGGGCGGCCCAATTGCATTAGAAGCGCACCTACGTCCACTCAGCTCTGGCAAACAATATTATTTTTTTCTCAACAATGAATATGCTGATGGTCAGTCTGTCGAAAGTGGAAATGGATTTATAGGGGAATTTGATGAGATAGTCGTATCAGCAAATTGTAGCAGTTCTGAGAAATGGAATTTTCCTGGTGGGTACATTATGATTCAGGATGCTCCTATGGATCATCCTATTCCGGACGGCGCTACCATCCTTCCGGCGAAAATAATGTCATGCCCGGATGAAGTTTGGGGAAGTTCGGGCGGCCCAATTGCATTAGAAGCGCACCTACGTCCACTCAGCTCTGGCAAACAATATTTTTTCTTTCTCAACAATGGCTATGCTGATGGTCAGTCTGTCGACAATGGAAACGGATTTATAGGGAAATTTGATGAGATAGTCGTATCAGCAAATTGTATATATGGTAGTTCTGAGAAATGGGCTTTTCCTGGTGGGTACATTATGATTCAGGATGCTCCTATTGATCATCCTATTCCGGACGGCGCTACCATCCTTCCGGCGGAAGAATTCTCATGCAGTGGGGACCGAGATATGGTAAATATTTGGGAAATCCCAAACGGCCAAACTGCATTAGAAGCGCACCTACAGCCACTCAGCTCTGGCGAAAAATATTATTTTTTTCTCAACAATGGCTATGCTGATGGTCAATCTGTCGACAATGGAAACGGATTTATAGGGAAATTTGATGCGATATCCGCAGGAGCAAATTGTAGTTCTGGGAAATGGAATTTTCCTGGTGGGTACATTATGATTCAGGATGCTCCTATTGATCATCCTATTCCGGACGGCGCTACCATCCTTCCGGCGGAAGAATTCTCATGCAGTGGGGACCGAGATATGGTAAATATTTGGGAAATCCCAAACGGCCAAACTGCATTAGAAGCGCACCTACAGCCACTCAGCTCTGGCGAAAAATATTATTTTTTTCTCAACAATGGCTATGCTGATGGTCAATCTGTCGACAATGGAAACGGATTTATAGGGAAATTTGATGCGATATCCGCAGGAGCAAATTGTAGTTCTGGGAAATGGAATTTTCCTGGTGGGTACATTCTTTCTAACCAACAATCCTTTGCCAGTCAAGCGGATTTAGAAAACATTACAACACAAGTCAACAACTTATTTGCCTCTTCTTCACAAATAGAACTGGCTGCAACTGTCACAGACTACCGGATTGATCAAGTAGTGATGAAGGTAAGTGCATTATCAGATAAAGTATTTGGTATAGAGAAAAAAGTATTACGTAAACTTGTTAACAAAGCAAAAAAATTAAGCAAGGTTCGTAATTTGCTTGTAGGTGGAAATTTTGAGACGCTTGATGAATGGTTACTCGGCCGTAATGTGAAAAGAATTTCTGGTAATGATTTATTTCAGGGGAATCATTTATTCTTACCATCTTCTACTAAATCCCCGTCCTATGCGTATCAAAAAGTAGATGAATCCAAGTTAAAACCGAATACACGTTACATGGTTACTGGTTTTATTGGTCAAAGTAAAGGGTTAAATATTGTTGTCTCTCGCTATGGGAAAGAAATCGACAAGATACTGAATGTTCCATATGGAGACGCATTACCAATTTCTTCTGATACGGATCCAAATTGTTGCAAACCAAGTCCATGCCAGTGTCCATCTTGTGATGGTAGTAAACCAGATTCTCATTTTTTTAGTTATAGTATCGATGTGGGGACACTTCATCCTGTACTAAACCCTGGAATTGAATTTGGTCTTCGTATTCCAAATGGGCTGGCAACAGTCAGCAATATGGAAATTAGAGAAGATCGCCCTCTAACAGCACAAGAAATCAAAAAAGTACAACGCAAAGAAGGAAAATGGAAAAAAGCATTCGATCAAGAACGTGCGGAGATTAGTGCAATCCTGCAACCGATCATCAATAAAATCAATACCTTCTATAAAAATGGAGATTGGAACGGTTCTATTCTTCCTCATGTAACGTATCAAG
>NZ_JBFPJH010000243.1:0-5040 GCF_040838255.1 Bacillus sp. C30
AAATAATTGTGTAAAAAGACGGTTTCGTACAATATCGAAACCGTCTTTTTGTATTGCCTATTTGAGGGCAGCTTGATTGGTGTGGGCTAATAATCAGTGGGGATGGATACCCCCACTGAAGTTTCACTTTATTTAATGCTGATTCTGCTTTCGAGCTTGCTCCGGTGTATCAAGACTTGTTGCACCGGGATATTGAAGTGATTGGTCGCGATCAGATTCAACGCGGCGTGATTCTCTTAGCTTTCGTTCTTGGCGATCTTTACCCATTGTGAGTTACACCTCCTTATTAAAAGTTTTGCTGTTATGAGAAAAACTATGCACAAAGAAAAGGAGGATTAACTTTCATAAAAAGTTCCCATAATGGAAATCATAGGAGGTGAAATGATGGATGGGAGTACTTTTTATTTTGTTGCTTGGATAGGGTGGATTGTCGTGACCTTTTTTATGAAAAAGGAATCTATTCGTTGGAAGATAAGTGCTTGTATATTAATTTTTATTATTTGTTCTCCGTTAAATGTGACGATTGCTTCTTTCACGATATCGGTAAATGCCCTTTTGCTTTGTATTATTTCTTTTGTAGGTATCGCGTTATATTCTATTTGGAAAAAATTATATACCTTACTTTCGGCACTTATTATTGCAATGTTATATACAAGCTTTCATTTGTTAGAAGTATATGATCCAATTTGGATTGTGGTTGATAGGTTGTTGCTGTTAAGTGGTGCACTTGTGTATGCATCGGTTTTATTGCACGGGGATCGCATATTACGATTATCCTCCTTATATATAGGGATGTTACAAGGAGAATTATTGGTGACGCTGATTTTTCGTAAATTACATTTTCCTTATGAATACGGCAGTTTAGCTTTTTTAGATGTTGCTGCTGTTTCCACTTTATTTATGGCGATTTTACTTTGGATTACAAAGGCATCGGTATATATGGAACAATTTAAGAGGAAAACACGTAAAAGAAAGGCGAGGGTAATACATGACTGAATATACACCAGCTATTTTATGTGGCGTAATTGCAGGTACAATAACTAGGTTGTTAATGCTTCGTACCGATACGAGGCAATATCCGACGAGGCTTCACGGGAAAATTATTCATATCGCGATGGGATTAATTGCGGCTGCCTTAGGAGCAATTGCGATTCCGTCTGTTTTGAAAAAAGATTTCTCTGCAATTACATTTCTTACGTTAGCAGCGACGCAATTTCGTGATGTGCGCAATATGGAAAGAAATACGCTTCAACAATTAGATGGATATGAGCTCGTACCACGTGGTAATACATACATTGAAGGAATTGCATTAGTATTTGAAAGTCGTAACTACTTGGCGATGTTAACGTCGTTTGTAACAACGTTTGCGTATATAGGATTCGATTCATGGATTGTCGGGGTAATTACTGGTATAGTAAGTTTTTTCATTGCGAAAAAATTAATGTCAGGTAAAAGACTTCATGACCTTGTAGAAATAGAGCATGTTCCACTTCGTTTTGAAGGAGCGGGACTTTATATTGATAATATTTACATTATGAATATTGGATTGCCAGCAAGGCGAGAAGAAATTATGAAATATGGAATGGGATTTATTTTAAAACCGAAATCGATAGATGCGATGGTTACAATCTCAAACTTAGGACAACGGCAAGCTATTTTACATGATGTTTCGGTTGCTTTAGGAATATATAGAGATTCTGGAACGCCGGCACTTGTACCGTTAGCGAAGCGTGATTTAGAGGATGGGAGAGTTGGGGTTTTTGTTCTGCCGCAAGATCAAGATGCAGAAAAAGCGATAGGGGTAATCGGAAATGTACCAACATTAGAGAGTGCTGTTCATATGTCATCAGAAGCTCCGAAAGGAAGGGGAGATAAGAGATGATGTTAGAAAGTGTTATTCTCGCAGTCATTACAACAACGCCAGAGAAATTTGCAGGTGGTGCCCCTTTATTTATTTGCAAGTCGACAGAGGAACTGGAATTTGTTGCAAATAATTTAGAGGCTATTTTAGATGGTATTGCACATCGCTTACAAGATAATGTATATATTATTGTGAAACATTAGTAACGTGTGGTATAATGTGAGGTGTTTTGATACGTTGAGAAATATTCTGGAATGCAAATCCCTTCTTGCACAAAGAAGGGTTTTTTACATAATAAACAGAAGCAAGTTGAAAGGATGAAAGTATATGCCGAAACCAGTAATAGCGATAGTAGGCCGCCCGAACGTAGGGAAATCTACTATTTTCAATAGAATTGTTGGAGAAAGAGTTTCAATCGTAGAAGATATACCAGGTATAACGCGAGACCGTATTTATAGTGCGGGAGAATGGTTAAATCATGAGTTTAACATTATTGATACAGGTGGAATTGATATTGGAGACGAGCCGTTCTTGACACAAATTCGTCAACAGGCGGAAGTAGCGATTGATGAAGCGGATGTTATCATTTTTATGACGAATGGTCGCGATGGTGTAACTGCAGCAGATGAAGAAGTTGCTAAAATTTTATACCGTTCTAAAAAACCAATTGTACTTGCGGTAAATAAGGTTGATAATCCAGACATGCGTAGTGATATTTATGATTTTTATGCATTAGGATTTGGCGAGCCATTCCCGATTTCAGGTACACACGGTTTAGGACTTGGTGATTTGTTAGATGAAGCTGCAAATCATTTTCCGAAGATTGAAGAAGAAGCGTATGACGATGAAACAATCCGTTTCTCTTTAATTGGACGTCCAAACGTAGGGAAATCATCACTTGTAAATGCACTTCTTGGTCAAGAACGTGTAATTGTAAGTAATATAGCGGGAACGACACGTGATGCTGTTGATACACCATATAGTAAAGATGATCAAGATTATGTAATCATCGATACAGCTGGTATGCGTAAAAAAGGGAAAGTATACGAAAGTACAGAAAAGTATAGTGTACTTCGTGCACTTAGAGCGATTGAACGTTCTGACGTTGTTTTAGTCGTTTTAGACGGAGAAGAAGGAATTATTGAGCAAGATAAAAAAATCGCTGGATATGCTCATGATTCAGGACGAGCTGTTATTATCGTTGTAAACAAATGGGATGCCGTGAAAAAAGATGAAAAAACAATGAAAGCATTTGAAGAAAACATCCGTGCTCATTTCCAATTTTTAGAGTATGCACCGATTGTATTCTTATCTGCGAAAACGAAAAAGCGTACACAAACGTTATTACCGGTTATCAATGAGGTAAATGAAAGCCATAGCATCCGTGTACAAACGAATGTATTAAATGATGTAATAATGGATGCGGTAGCGATGAATCCAACGCCGACACATAATGGTAGCCGTCTGAAAATCTTCTATGCGACACAGGTTGCGGTAAAACCACCAACATTTGTTATATTTGTAAACGATACAGAATTAATGCACTTTTCATATGAGCGCTTCTTAAAGAATCGTTTACGTGAAGCATTCGGTTTTGTAGGAACGCCGATTCACATTATCGCTAGAGCAAGAGACTAATGGAGAGGATGTGATTTTATGACAAAAATCACAGTAATAGGAGCAGGTAGCTGGGGAACAGCGTTAGCGATGGTATTAGCTGACAATGGGCATGATGTACGTATTTGGGGAAACCGTCCTGAACTCATGAATGAAATTAATACGAAGCGTGAGAACAGTAGATATCTTCCAGGGATTACATTGCCAAGCACAATCGTAGCCTACTCTTCTTTAGAAGAAGCATTAGTAGATGTAAATACAGTACTGCTAGTAGTACCGACGAAAGCGTACCGAGACGTATTGCAAGAGATGAAAGAAATTGTTACAGAGCCAATTACTTGGATTCATGCAAGTAAAGGAATCGAACCAGGTACGTCAAAACGTATTTCGGAAGTGATTGAGGAAGAAATTCCAGAGAGCTTGATTAAGGATGTTGTTGTACTATCTGGGCCGAGTCACGCTGAAGAAGTTGGATTGCGTCAAGCGACAACTGTTACGTCTGCAGCAAAGCGTATGGAAGCGGCTGAGGGAGTACAAGATTTGTTTATGAATAGCTATTTCCGTGTATATACAAACCCAGATATCGTTGGAGTTGAACTTGGTGGTGCTTTAAAAAATATTATTGCACTAGCTGCGGGGATAACTGACGGGCTTGGATTAGGTGATAATGCGAAAGCGGCATTAATGACACGTGGTTTAACAGAGATTGCTCGTTTAGGAAGAAAAATGGGCGGAAATCCGTTAACGTTTGCTGGTCTAACTGGTATGGGAGATTTAATTGTAACTTGTACAAGTGTGCATAGCCGAAATTGGCGCGCTGGAAATATGCTTGGAAAAGGGCACTCTTTAGAAGAAGTGCTAGAAAGTATGGGTATGGTTGTAGAAGGTGTAAGAACAACGAAAGCTGCTCATGAATTGGCAGAGAAAATGGAAGTTGAAATGCCGATTACAGCTGCTTTATATGACGTGCTGTTCAATGGGAATAATGTGAAAGATGCAGTAGGCTCATTGATGGGACGTGTTCGAAAACATGAAGTTGAAGCGGTACCTGATTTGTTATAAAGAAAGCGGTAGAAGTACATTTCGTACTTCTACCGTTTTTTATTTTTTATGGGTCTTTTCACCAATTTTTCATCTCTGCATAGGATGAAGAGTAACTTGAGGAGAGGGTGAAAAGAATGGATAACAACATTTTTAATAACATTGAAAAAGAAGCGAAAGTGAACAAAGAAGATATTTTTAAATTAGCGTCGTCTGTTCAAAATGCGAACTTACGTGATGAGACAGTGCTTCGCCAATTGATTCATCAAGTTGCTCTAATGGCAGGACGCGAAGTGCCGAAAGAGCAAGAGGATCAAATTGTAAAAGCGATTATTAACAATAATATGCCGGCGGATTTTGGTTCGTTAAGTAAAATGTTTAAAAAATAAATTATGAGAAACAAAGAGTTTAGAGAATGCATATGATAGTTATGAAAGAATGGGAATAGAGCTGTTAAGGGCATATTTGGTCAACCGAAGCGCATCATTTCGTGCTTCGGTTTTATTATTTTAAATAAAATC
>NZ_JBFPJH010000244.1:0-5034 GCF_040838255.1 Bacillus sp. C30
TGTTCCATCTTCTCCACTCCTTATCTTTCCCATTAAGACACCATTTGGGCATTTATTAATTTATATTCATTTATTTGGTATACAAAACCAAAAAAATAAATAATAAGAGTGGATGAAGAGCATTCGCTATGATTTTGTACATTGAATGACCCCAATTGGCTATTCTACATCTTTGAAATGTATGAATATGTATGTGCTTCATCCTTTCAGTCACTTCACGAAGGACAAGGAACATTCTGTATAATTCATAGTAAAAATAAACCATCATTTTCTTTTGTAACAGTTATACAGTCGTTCTTTATTCCTTCACTCCTATATATTTTCGTTGCATATATTCCGCTTTACCTCTCCTAACAATACATAGAACTCTAACCATCTTTACACTTATCCCTTCATTTGCAAAAAGTCATCTTTATGATTCAATGTTTGTGTGCTTCTTGTTATAGTAAAAGTACCCTAACATTCCGAATACCAATTATGGTTATAACGGATTTTTCTAATTTTTGTGGATTAATATGTTCCTTGACTAATTCCAAACCGTCATTTGTTCTCACTCCGCCTCAAAAATAAAAGCACCCAGATGGATGCTTTCACTCTAAATCCTTATTTATTTTTTCAATTCTAAATACTGAAGGTACATGAGGTTGTAGTCTTATACTAGATTCTTCAATTGCTACTATATACCGCGGATTTAAAGCCACCTGTATTTCTTTTCCTGTTTCCACATCTATATGAAGCAACACAACAAAAGTATTAAGAAATTCCCCTTCTCCATTTACAAGTGTCTTTCCTATCAACGCACCAAGCTGAATCGATACAATATATTCTTTCCCATTTGATAAAATAATTTTGGAAGAGCTGCCCATCCGTATCCTCACTCCTTACTTTGTCAAAATGACCAATTCATCATATATTTTTATATACTTTATATGTCCATTTTTCATATATATGCTTCTTTTATACAACGAAGACATATAAATAAAACATGTTCATACAAAAAGAGAGCAACCAAAGAAACAGCTGCCCTTAAACGAACTCTATTTAGTATAAAAAGGAGTTCTATGAGTGAATAGGTACCAACTAAGCGGTTGTCCTATACTTACAATGTATGCTTACTTTACCAAAACAGTTACGTTTTTTTGGTAAATAAAACAAAATAAACACGTAATCAACGTGCTATTAGAAGTTGTATTTATGCTCCTCTACACTATAACATATACATTTATAATGGAAACTTGACAATTACCCATAATATTTTTGGTTTAAAACACCAATTTGGTGTATATACTAAAAATGGCTACACAACAGATGCATACACAGCTCATATTTATTACCTTCCCATTCCTAAGCATGACCTATACCTATCTGCAACTGTTGTGGCCTCCAGCATTTCTTTCAGAAGGGTGAAGGATGTACAAAGATAACCCTATACCCAAACTAACCTACCACACTTATATATTCTTTGCATTCTTCATTTCTTCACCTATCTATACTTTTATAGTTCAACGTCGGCTCGTGGACTTATTTCCCCTTTTGCTTCCATACCCCATTCTTTTTATAATATGTATCTTCTCTATTCATAAAGTCAGCTGTCTGACCCGGAATATTATATTTTCCATTCTTTTTCTCTCTTTTCTTCCTTCTTTTTTCCTCTTGAATAGCCTGAAAATCTGCTTTCCATTGCTTTAACATATCCTTTTTCACTCGCATCAAATTCTGCCTCTCCTATCCACGTATACACATGATTACTCTAACTGAAAAAAGAAAAAACAAGAATCATATATATTACCTGTATTAAGAGACAAATTCAGATGTATTAAAAAAGAGTAACTGAACATCAATTACCCTCTCGTCAAATCTCTATGCTATTACTATAACCATTTTTTCAAGAGTTTGTACGATGACTTTACCTTGGATAAATATTAAATACCATGCGTATACTCACCCTCCACTGTGCCGGACGCTTCGCTTTTGCTAACTACTTTTTTCAAAGTTTGTATTATAACGATTCGGAATTGAGACCTCGTTTACTCATATGTTCCCGCAAGTTCGATGTAGACACACCCAGATGTTGAGATATTTTTGAATCACTAAATCCCTGTTTTCTTAATTGTAATGCTTTTTGACACCAATCGTTCCATTTTTTCCGACTTTGTTCTTGTATCTCGACTTGCGTTTTTCCTTGCCATAATCCCCTTCTTTTCAATTGATCGCGTAAAGTACTAGCTGGACACCCTAGTTTCTTTGATATGATAGTATTTCCAACTCCTCGCTCATATAGTTTAACAGCTTGTTTACAAATCTCATCCCAATCTTCTTTAGATTTGTGCCTCTTACCTTCTGCGAATAATTCTCTCGCTAACATTTGTAATTCTTGGCCTATCGAACAATGTTGGATACATTTTTTCAATGGTTGCATTTGATATTCACATGTTTGACATTGCTTGTCCTGTAAATCTAAAATACGAATTCGCTTTTCCTTGTCATTCATGATGGGCACCTCACTGATTTTTCATTATTCTATAACACCTGTACAATTCCTCACAAGTATTTTTTGTGTCTTTAACCAAAAACATTTTGGCTTTTGGTTGCATTTTTACATAGTGAAAAAACAATTGTATCCCCGTTACCCTTTCGTCAATTCTTTATGTTACTACTATAAATCCTTTTTACAATAGTTAACATGAACTGAAGTGAACTTAATATTTTGTTAACCTAGCTTTTGAGCATACTCAATCATACGCTTTATTTGTGAGTGTTTATTATAGATATAACGCGGACTGTAGTTTAACTCTTCAGCAATTCTTTCTAACGTCATGCCCTCCACATACTTACCGTACATAACCTTATGCTCTAATCCTTTAAATGATTGAATCACTTTTTTTAATTCGTACATGTCATTCATCTTGTAAGCTAAATCATGTTCACGTACAGCAATACGCTCTTCCAGTTTTGCTCCTTTTGATTCATCAGTTAACCTTATCCCTTGCAAGTCACCATACACCCAGCGTTTTAATTCTTTCTTACTTCTATCCAAATCGTTTTCTAAATAGATGATTTCATCTTCTAATTTTTGATAGTCTTTTAACCATTCTAGCAATGTGTATGCCACCTCTCTTGTTTTAGGATGCCAGCTTGCACAAATATATTTCTCCATGCTGTTTTTACACGATGTTTTTCAAATGATTTAGCTCTACGAGCGATTGCTTTCCTTATTTTTCGTTTTTTAAGCTTTTTCATCGTTTTTCCCCTCTTTAAATTCACCTCAAAGCGTATGAATCGTTTTATACAATGTTATTACACGTTTTTAGACAACTTACCGTCCACATGACCTATTGCATTCGGACAAGATTTAAAAGTTAAATTCCCTTATTATATACAGTCGTTTTTTCATAAGAAATGAATTTTTGGTTAAATTACATATTGTTTGTTCCTTTTAGCCCCCACATTCACCTCTATATATTCGAAACCATCATTTGTTTCACCAAACGCCACTACTTCACCTATTACTTTTGAAATTTCATTTGATAATGTTCTAAACGGAAATAGTAACGTTTCACCTTCAACCACGTGCGCTTTCCCCATATTAGGTAGGTATTTTTTCATATATATTCATATTCCCTTTCCATTAAAATAACGTTTTTATTCAAATTTGATTAAAATTAGTCTTAACTAATTTTGGTGTTTCCAACCCTTTTCACTCTATCCATGTATAAGATAATTGTGTTTATCAATAATATAAATACCGAGCGCACCCATTCGTATCGGTGTTTATTACTTCCTTTGTTGGCGGTTAGCTTTTGCTAGTCGTCTCTTTTTTGGTTTTAGGAACCATTTAACAAGGTAAACATAAACTATTAGTGCATTAGGGCATTTTTCAATCAAGATAATTCCCTTCTTCCAAACAAGAGTGCTATATTTAGTGCTCTTGTCTTTCTGTGTAAACATACTTATCAAATAACACTTTTGTTTCTCCTTACTTTTCTCGAACCTTCGCCAAACGTTCCGCAGCCTTTCGTCTTTGTTCCTCAGACATCACACGAACTTGTTTCATACTGACTTGTTTTTCTTGCAATACACCTTTTACCGCTATCGATTGCCCGCCCTCTTCTTCTAAGGTCTGTAATTCACATAGATTACTAAGTTTTCGGATGTGTTTCGAAACAGTAGAGTAAACACTCCACTGTCCTGTATTTGTCTCAAAAACTAGAGTTGTTTCTTGTTCTTCACGAGAATATGCCATATTAAAAAGCTCCTGTTTTCAAATAATGTTTTGCTTGATAATAAAAATGATGATATATCCAATTACCACTGTACTTGTTATCTAAATAAACAATTTCAAAACCGTACTTCGCTTTAAATGTATTAAGTCTTCCAAGTAATGCTAACGGATTGTATTTCGAACGATACTGACCTTTTAACATTTTTTCATAGCCTTTAAGGTCCTCCACAATTAGAGTGAATGGAATGTCTTTCGAACGAATTAACTCATTTTCAAATGCTGTTTGGGTATCCTTTTGTAAGTTACCTGTGATCTCGTCCATGTGTGCTTTTCTTTCTACTCGGCTATCTAAGTAAATATCACGAGGAATGCCTAACTCTTCATTTTTCGGAATCATGCAACCATAATCACCAGTATCTAATTTTTGATTTTTAATTAGAATGCCCTTTTGATGTAAGTAATCAAGAATATGGCCATTTACATTCTCACGAGTATCAATTACGATTGTGAGTGTTTTAAGAATGTTGCTTATTTCTTTATCTGTGTAATGGAAACTGATCACCCTCATGCTCCTTTCCTTGCATGTATAACCGCCCGTTCATATGTCTTTCTTGCCATTGCATTCGATTCATCATTTTCAAATTGACGATGATCATCATAAACATCTGTCCAACCGTTCTTAGCAAGGACAATCGTCCAGTTATAGAACATTTGTAATGAATCAGTATCAGCAAGCAACCAATCATGTAACTTTTGGTTATGTTTCCAACCAGAAAACTGATAAAAAATCTTTAGGATTGTAACTTTTTCGT
>NZ_JBFPJH010000245.1:0-5023 GCF_040838255.1 Bacillus sp. C30
AATATATCCATCGCCGATATGTCCAAACATGTAATTTTCATAGCAGCAAAATTACAAATATACTTTTACAACATGATTCAAAAATCAATGAAGGAATGTTTTAAGTGAAAGGACATATTCGAAAAAGAGGAACAAAGTGGTGTATTATTGTCGATATCGGAGCTGATTCAGAGACAGGAAAAAGAAGACAAAAGTGGTTTTCGTGATACATTTAAAGCCTATTTGAAAAAATCCGAATTAAAAAACATTAGATTTCATGATTTACGCCATACTCATGCAACGCTTCTTTTAAAACAAGGAGTACATCCAAAGATTGTAAGCGAACGATTGGATCATAAGGACGTTTTCATAACCTTAAATCGCTATTCACATTTTTCACCTAGTCTGCAAAAGGACGCTGTTAAAACATTTAGTGAAAGACTATTCGGATGGTAATGTTTGCAAATATAAAAAATGAGGTTTCTCTTTTCTAGAGAAACCTCACCACATCAATGTTTTTGTTAAATTTTAAACTGACTCGTATACAAATCAAAGTAAAACCCACCATCTTCCATGAGAGTTTCATGATTTCCTCTCTCTAAAATACTTCCATCTTTTATTACAAGTATTTGATCTGCTTTTTCAATCGTTTTCAGCCGATGAGCGATTACAAAACTTGTTCGCCCTCTCATTAAATTATTTAATCCAGATTGAATTTGTAATTCTGTTCTCGTATCAATATTAGATGTTGCTTCGTCGAGAATTAATATATCTGCATCTGCTAAAATCGCTCGTGCAATCGCAAGGAGTTGTTTTTGTCCTTGACTTAAATTCGAACCTTCTGAAGCAATTTCCGTTTCATATTGATTCGGTAGATGTTTTATAAAAGAATGTGCTGATGCTGCTTTTGCTGCTGCAACTACTTCTTCATCACTTGCATCTAAACGTCCATATCGAATATTTTCCATAATCGTTCCTGCAAATAAATACGTATCCTGTAAAACAACCCCTATTTTACTCCGCAAAGAATTAATATCATAATCCTTTATATCTTTTTCATCAATGCTAATTTGCCCTTTTTGAATGTCATAAAAGCGAGTTAACAAATTAATAATTGTTGTTTTTCCTGATCCAGTTGGACCGACTAAAGCGATTGTCTCCCCAGGATTCGCCTCGAGACCCACATCTTTTAAAATCATGTTGTCCTGTGCGTATCCAAATGAAACTTTCTCAAGCCTAACATGTCCTTGTAAATTTTGTACAAGTACTGCATCTTTTTTATTTTGAATTTCTGGTACTTCATCCATAATTTCAAAGACACGTTCTCCTCCAGCAACTGCCGCTTGAATCGTATTCATTAAAGTTGCAAATTGACTAAGTGGTCTTGAAAATTGTCGAGAATAATTAATAAAAGCTGCAATGACACCTACTGTTGTCATTCCGTTTAATACCATTACCGATCCAGTTCCAATTACAAGCCCCATTCCTAAGTTATTAATAAAGTTCATACTTGGAAAAATAAATGCTGAAAACGTTTCAGCCTTCGTTGCTGAAATTCTTAGCTGTTCGTTAATTTCATTAAAGTTATGTACGGTTTCTTTTTCTTTTCCGTATAACGTAGTTACGTCTGCGCCTGTAATAGCTTCCTCAATAAATCCATTTAATTCTCCTAAATCCTTTTGACGCTTCGCAAAGTTTTTCCCACTATAAGCAACTAGTTTTTTCGTAACGAAAAACATAATAGGTACTGTAATTAAAGTTACAATCGCTAAAATCCAATCTAATGAAAACATCGCAATTGTTACACCTATAAACGTTAACGCTGATGAAATGATTTGCACAACACTTTGTGTCAAAGCTTGATTTAAGTTATCAATATCATTTGTCACACGGCTCATTAAATCACCTTGAGAACGTACATCAAAGAATCGTAGAGAAAGTGTTTGGATTTTTTCAAAAATATCTTGTCGTATTTTTTGTATAGTCTTTAATGCAACATTAATCATTACAAATGTTTGTAACCATGTTAATAATACGGTTATCCCATATATTACAATGAGTAGCATGCACATTCTGGCTGTCCCGCTTAAATCCTTCGGTACAATGTATTCATCAATGATGACCCCCATATAATATGGCCCAAGTAAACCTAGTAATGTCGTGATAAATACAAGAATAATAACGAACATAAGAGATGCTTTTTGATACCCCATATAGTTCCATACTCGCATTATAGTTCCTTTAGTATTCTTAGTTTTTCCCGTTTTCGGATTGTTACGTCCACCTTTATTTCCAAATTGTCCTTGAAAATTACGCACGCTCTTCCCCTCCTTCTTGCTGCAGGCTACCACCTTGGGAAAGATAAATTTCCTGATACACTTCACAAGTTGCCAATAAATCCTCATGCGTACCATTTCCAACTAATTCACCGTTATTCAAAACGAGGATTTTATCAGCATCTATAATAGAAGATATTTTTGATGCAATTAAAAATGTCGTTGTGCCACTATATCTTGTCCTTAATGCTTCCTGTATTACAGCTTCTGACTTCGCATCAACTGCCGATGTAGAATCGTCTAATACAAGAATAGATGGCTTTCTCACTAGGGCTCTTGCAATAGATATACGTTGTTTTTGACCACCAGATAGATTGGTTGCACCTTGTGTTAAGTTATATTCATAAGAGTCTTCCAGCTTATTGATAAACTCAGTCGCACAAGCAGATGAAGATGCTAATTCCAATTCATCATAAGTTGCATCTTCTTTGCCATAACGTAAATTCTCTTCTATACTGCCTGAAAAAAGAAGTGCCTTTTGTGGAACGAAGCCAATGGAAGCACGAAGTTTTTGCAAATCGTATGCTTTCACATTAACATCATCTATACATATTTCACCTTGATCAACATCGTAAAGTCGTGGCAATAGTTTCGCCAATGTAGATTTACCACTTCCGGTCGATCCAATAATCCCTATTTTTTCACCTTTACGTACAGTAAAGGAAATATCTTTTAAAACATATTCATTATTTTTCGTATAACTATAGCTAACATTTTTAAACTCTACATTACCACCCACTTGTTTTGGTTCATATACGTCGCCTTCAGTTGTAATATCAACTTCAGTATGTAAGACTTGTTGTACACGATCAGCTGATGGAAAAGCACGGGCAATTTGAATAAATACCATACTAATAGACATAAGTGACATTAAAATGATATTTAAATAGTTAATAAAAGCTAAAATGGCCCCTACTTGGAGTGTACCGTTAAAAACTTTCTCGCCACCAATCCATAAAGTTGCTACAATTCCGCTATTTACAACTAGCATAATAATTGGCATCATCAATGAAATAATTTGTATTGCACGAATATTTATTTCAGTTAAACTTGTATTAACTTTCTCAAACTGTGCGATTTCATATTTTTGTCTTACATATGCTTTTATAACACGTACACCGGATAAATTTTCTTGTAGCTTTGTGTTTACTTTATCTAATGCTTCTTGTACTCGCTTAAATGAACCGCTCGATTGACCTGCAATCAATACAATTGCAACTAATAATACGGGTACCACAACAAGTAAAATTGGAAATAGGTCTCTCGCTGTTACAAAGACTATAATGATACTTCCAATAAATAATAACGGTCCACGGACAAGTACACGTAACGTCATCGTCATTGCCGATTGAATAGATGTAATATCATTTGTCACGATTGTTAATAATTTACCTGTTCCAAATGAATCACGATTTTTGCTAGAAAATGTTTCTATTTTCGCAAACACATCTTTTCGTATGTCTGTAGCGAAATTAACAGCAGCTTTTGTAGAATACATCATACAACCAAGTCCTCCAATTAAACCGATTGCTGCTGCTCCTATCATAAGAAGCCCCATTTTTATTACATAATTCAAATCCCGGTTTGCAATTCCAACATCAATAATATGTTGCATTATTGTCGGTTGAATTAAGTCCATCGCAACCTCAAGTACCATAAATAGCGGTCCAATAATAGCGAAGAACATGTATGGTTTTAAATACTGTAACAACTTGCGAAATGATTTCATACACAATCTCCTTTTTTCATGAAATTACCATCGAATAATTTATAGTCCTCCTTATTTGAGCGATATAGTCTGTAATTTCTCCATTAGTCCTATTATATTAGGTAAATTAATATTTAACATTATTAAATGATAAGTTTTAAATCATTTTTAGTCAATAAAATGGAACTTTAATCTACCAGGCATTTTCACTGCCAGTTGATGTGAATACTCTTTAACTTAATAAAAACCGCATTCTCATTTAGTAAGAATGCGGTTTTCCCATCTATATTTGTTCAATTTTAAAATCGAAAACCTCGGTCTCGAATCCATTATTTTCAGAAGGACTACACGTATAAAAACCAATTTTAACAGGCTCATTACCTATGTCCTCCATCAAATGAGCGATTCTTATTTGTTCCCATCGCTGACTCGTTTTCACATATATTGTATAATCGCCAAGTTTTCGAATAATTCGAAAACGTAATTGTTGCTTAGCAAACTCATTTGGATAGTCTTGCGTTGACCAATCAGAATAGCCATTATTCGTTACGACAGCACCTAAATGTGATGGGCCCTCAGGAATATATTCTAAAGATGTTTTTAACCAACACTTCTCAGAAATCATAACAAATAAACCCGCTTGATCGTATGTCGCATTTGGATTCATGCGCAATTGAACCTCAGCCTGAAAATCTGTCATTATCTCATCATAAAATACATGGCCATTCATTACTTCAAAACCATAATGGGTTTTCAGCCAAAAATCTGTTTCTTCTTTCGAATGGACAATGAATGTATCATTGTCTTCAAGTTTGTAAAATTCAGGTGCGTTCATTACAGTAAGTTGCTCAATATGATTTGGTATATATGATGTTTTCATAATTCCTCCATAAAAAAGCATTTAAATTAATATTTAAAACTCAGTTAATACCGGGAATTTATAACCTTTAAAATCTAATTCTTTATTACTTCGAACCATTAAATACTTACTAGTCTGTAA
>NZ_JBFPJH010000246.1:0-5015 GCF_040838255.1 Bacillus sp. C30
ATTTTATCCGCTGCACACGTTTGTTTGTAACTCTTGTTTACTTGTACAATTAGATGAATTTGAATCTCCGTACAATATTTTTCATGACTATTTATACTTTAGCTCTTATTCCTCCAGTTGGCTACTACACGCTAAGCAATATGTAGAAATGGCGATTAAGCGTTTCAACTTAACAAACCATTCGAAAGTGATTGAAATCGCAAGTAACGACGGGTACTTATTACAATACTTTCAAAAAGAAAATATCAAAACGTTAGGAATTGAACCAGCAAAAAATGTAGCAGAAATCGCTACCCAAAAAGGAATTCCTACTGAAGTGAATTTTTTCAGCAATGACTTAGCAAAAAAGTTACCGCAAGCTGATTTAATCGTCGCAAATAACGTATTAGCACACGTTCCGAACTTGCATGATTTTGTTGCCGGTTTAAAAACATTATTAAAACAAGATGGTACGATAACAATTGAATTCCCGCACTTATTAAACCTCATATCCTTTAAACAGTTTGACACAATCTATCATGAGCACTTCTCTTACTTCTCTCTTATAAGTCTTCAAAAAGTTTTAGCTCATCATCATTTGAAAATTGTTGATGTAGAAGAGCTTTCAACGCACGGTGGTTCCTTGCGTATTTTTATAAACCATCATAGTGCCTCATCCACTATCCATTGCAATGTTACAAAATTAATCCAAAAAGAAGTAGATCACGGGCTAGATACATTAGATTGCTATCTCCTTTTTTCTGAACACATAGAACAATTGAAAATAAGTATTTTAAAGTTTTTTATCGAAGCAAAAGCTTTAAACAAACAAATTATCGGTTACGGCGCTCCAGCTAAAGGAAACACCCTTTTAAATTATTGCGGGATAGGAAAAGAATTTCTAAATTATACTGTAGATAAAAACCCTCACAAACAAAATCTCCTTCTACCAGGAACCCGGATTCCAATACAATCTCCGGAAGAAATAAAACGTACAAAACCTGATTACATTCTCATACTTCCTTGGAACTTGAAAGACGAAATTATGAAAGAATGCTCTTTCATTCGTGAATGGGGTGGCAAATTTTTAGTAACGATTCCAGAAGTTGAGGTAATTGAGCCATGAAAAAAATCCTTGTAACAGGCGGTAGTGGATGGATTGGTAAATATGTTGTAAATTCTCTTATACAAAAGGGCTATGAAGTGCACGCCACTTTCCATACAAATAAGCCTTCTCACCTTTCTTGCGATTGGCATAAAGTAAACTTACTTTGCGATGAAGAAGTAAAAAAACTCATTTACGACATTAAGCCTAGTCATCTCATTCATTTAGCTTGGGAAGCAGTGCCGCCAGCGTGTTATGTATCTATTAATAATTACTATTGGCTTATATCCAGTATCTCATTAATTCAAAACTTCACAACGTGCGGCGGAAAGCGAGTCATCGTTGCCGGTACTGGCGCAGAGTATGAATGGTTTAACGGCGTATTATTTGAAGATTCACCGCTTCTTTCCTATAAAACCCCGTATTCATTATGTAAAAACGCACTACATTCCTGGCTACAATCATACGCTGGGCAAACCGGCCTCAGCATGTGTTGGGGCCTAATTTTTCATATGTATGGCCCTTACGAACATGGTAATCGACTTGTATCTAACATTATCACTTCATTATTAAAAAACGAGGAAGCACTATGTACACATGGAAATCAATCTCGAGATTTTCTCCATGTGAGTGATGTCGCTGATGCTCTTGTGACCTTATTACAGTGTAACGTTACAGGTACGATAAATATCGCTTCTGGTCACTCTGTACAAATTAAAGAATTAGCTTCTATCATTGCCAAAAAGATAGGAAAAGAAAATTTAATTAAACTAGGTGCTATCCCTTTTCCTAAAGATGAACCTTTATTTGTCGGCGTTAATGTGGAACGTTTAAAAACTGAAGTAAAGTGGCTACCCACTTACGATCTAAACACAGGAATTGAGGAAACTATTTTTTGGTGGGAATCATTTATAAAAAAGCATAACGATATGCATCACTGAAACGCAGATCCTTTGTTCCTCCCGCTAGTTCTCTATACCATGCTTCTAATCTTTCAGGTGTAATAATATGATGCATCCCCATTCCCGCATGTATACTACCTTGAGAAAGAGTTGGCCCGATTTGTAATTTGCGCCTTTTGATCGCATCATTCCACGGACTAAATCCAAACCATACAATACATGCAAGAGGTGGGTAATTCATAGACTCATGCATAGTTAAATGTCTTCCAGCCGTATAACTTCCATATTCGTGATTGTGAATGAACCTCCCTCTTCTCCACAGCTCCCAATCTTCAGGCAAGTAACCGTGAAATCGCTGTTTCATTAGAGAAATACTATACCTAAGTTTTGGATAATTATAGTTTGGATTTTCTACCATTATAAGGCCTTCTAACCAGTACATCCTCCCTCCTAAGTTTTTTAGTGATTTCCAGAACTGCTCTTTATCTTGTACACAAAGAAACTCAGTCGTATTTAAAATTATTTTCTACCCTTCTACCTCTTGTTCAACCCCCATTACTTCACGATCTGTTGCTAGTGCATCAAATTCTGGATTTTCAGAATCTCGCACTTCCCAATGCGGTGCGAACTTTTTGCAAATTTCCACAGAGCGATCTGTAGAACCTTTATTAATTAAAATACCATGATCAAACAGTTTCGTATGATGCATAAGCCACCACGGTAATAAATACTCTTCATTGTAAAAATGAGAAATAACGGTTGTAGTTATAATAATCTCCTCCTCTTTCTCTATTAATCTACTTTTTCATCCTACTCTTAATATACTTATCAGTTATGTAATTGGTTTCTTTTATTTTTAAAATATGTTTTTCTACCATATACTATGCTTTCTTCGACAACCACCATTTTCTAAAGAATCAACTCCGTACAATTAACATCCAAATAAACTGAAAATTAAGTTATAATATCATTATAAAATTATGAAGGAGGAATGCGCTCATGTACTACAACACTTCATTCGAAAACGATCAACCTGTAGGCCGTCTATAATCTAAGACGGGCATTCATATAACAAGTGCACCATGCCTCGTCTTAGGGAATAAATCATAACCCTAAAAATAGACGGAGGTCATTCAAATGAAACAAACCATTTTAGGAGCTATATGTTTATCACTAGCAGCAAGTATTTGGGGCGGTATGTACGTCGTTAGTAAATACGTACTCGACTTTATTCCGCCACTTACACTCGTTTGGCTACGTTTTATTATCGCTTTTGTTGTTTTATATGTGATTTTGAAAACAACTGAAAAAAAGCAAAAGAAAAAAGTACCCATCCACAAAAAAGATTGGCTATTATTTGCTTGGATTGGATTCATCGGGTATTTCATTTCAATCACATGTCAATTTATCGGAACGAAATTATCCGATGCTCATACAGGCTCCTTAGTGACATCAGCTACACCTGCATTTATGGTTATATTTGCAGCGTTCATTTTAAAAGAGAAACTAACTACTCGTAGACTTTTATCAACTATAATAGCGACAATCGGTGTCATTATCGTTATCGGATGGGATATTGAAATCGGCTCCTATTTTATCGGTACAATCATTTTAGTTGGGGCCGCTATTACGTGGGCTTTACTGTCCATTTATGTAAAAATCGCTTCAGCTCGATTTTCATCTTTAATTATTACAACGTACGCAATATTTTTTTCACTCTTTTTCATTACACCTTTTATGGTATGGGAATTCCAAACAAATCCTATTGAACATATGAACATGTATGTAGTATTAGGCGTACTCTATTTAGGAATCGTCTCAACCGCAGGTGCATTTTTTCTTTGGAATAAAGGGTTAGAATTAATGGATGCTAGCATTGGCTCATTATTTTTCTTCTTTCAACCTATCGTCGGTTCGCTACTTGGCTGGCTCCTGTTAAATGAGACGTTAAACAGTAACTTTTTCATTGGTGGTATCCTTATTATATGCAGTGTTATAATTACTACTTTGAAAAGCAAAAATAGTATAAAAAAACAGGCAGAGACTTAGTCTCTGCCTGTTCGCATAATTGGGTCTTGATCATGGAATCCTATACAAATTGGTATACTACTTTGTACTCCACTCCCTACACTTTACGCAGTCCAATGTGCTGGACGAGACAACACTTTCGGTAATTTCGTATGTTTGTCCCCTTTCGCCGCATTAATTTGGACTTGCGTAAGAAAAATACTATTCGTAAAATCTGCCCCGCGAATATCTGCATCACGCAAATCTGCTCCAATGAGATCCGCTCCGCGTAAGTCTGTACCATTAAGGTTAGCCGCAATTAAATACGCCCCTCTTAAATTGGCTCCTTGTAAATCTCTCTTTTTTAGATTCGCTCCCATTAGGTCTGCCCCTCGGTGACTGATCCTTTTCTTACTTTTAGAATTCATTTCCTTCCAGACTAGTTCACTCGTTTCCAGAAGGAGAACATTCACTTCTGCACGGTGTAATGGCACATTTACTTCCATTAACTCATCTGGACTTAAATTAGAAAGACGCTCAGTCTCTTCAATTGCTTCCTTCAGCTCTTTATGAATTGTCTGCGTCGCCTTTAATAGAATAGCCTCATTCAAATACCAAAGCATTTCATGAAGTTGATGCATTACCGGAAAAGCATCATACATTTTTCTCGCATGCTGAGCATCTTTCCGCCAATCAATTCCTTTAAACGTAACTTGAGAAATCTTTTGTCCAGCACCGAAACATTCAAACACTGTACAACCTTTATACCCTTTTCCTCTAAGATCTCTATGTATACTACATTTATAATCTGATTGTAAATTTGTACAAGGTTTACCACCATCTTTATTCACCGCAAAATCTATTGATGCCGCAAACGGTAATGCCACACAACATAATCCAAAACATTTTTCACAATCTGCTTTTAAACTATTGTGATTTACATCCTCTTCTACATGAAAATAATCGTTATGATTAGTCAAAATATATCCCCCCTGCTACCTTTCAACTATTCCATAATAATC
>NZ_JBFPJH010000247.1:0-5014 GCF_040838255.1 Bacillus sp. C30
AGGAATCATCCTTTTTACATAGATTATACCCTAGATTTTAGACAGGTTCTTAGGCGTCCTATATAACTTTTCTATGTCTCACAATCATGTAGCGTAATCAAAAAAATTGAAGTCTGATAGGGTTTATTTGTATGCAAATTTTTAAAGAACTTGCACTGGATCTTTAGAAAAAAGAAAAAATCTTACATGAAATTAAACTTATATAATGTTAGCTTGATCGGCATAGAGCACCACCCACATTATAATTATGATTTTGATTTAAATAATGCGTTCTGAGACACTACTCTTCTTCTAAAATAGCGTAATAATATTCATCCCACCATTCATTTCCATGGGGTATACACTTCCTGAAATATCCTTCTCTTCTCATTCCAATTTTCTCCATCAATCGATATGATGGGGTATTTTGTGGCTGACATGTAGCTATAATTCTATGTAATTTCATTTCCTTAAACCCATATTTTAATGTAGCTTGCGCTGCTTCAGAAGCATATCCTTTATTGAAATATTTAGGATTGAATACCCACCCAATCTCATAAGTATGCTCACCAAAATATTTATGAAAAACAATATGACCAATCAGAATATTTTCATCTACCAGTATCACAGGAAAGTTCTCTGCATTTTCACCCATATTTCTATTTACAAAGTTTCTTGTATCTTCTTCAGTAAAAACTCCTTCGGGTATGTATTTCATAACATTGCTATCTGATGTATACTCATGGACAGCTTGCCAATCTTTGAACTCAAAATTTCGTATTAATAATCTTTCTGCTCTTATAAACATTTACTTTTCTCCTCTCAAAAAATCGTTTCTTTATTTCAAATCCACATTCAACCCTTAAACTAAAAAGAACTTGTAGGAATCTCTGCAAGTTCTTTTTAGTTTAAGGTGAATATATGGGACAAACAAACTATCTTACAGATTCATCATAGAAACTACAGGAATAGTACTTTGACAAATATATCATATAACAAATATTAACATTTTTACATTTCAAAAATTATGTTAATTAAGGGCAAAAATAGCTTTTTCTTAACTATTCTTAATTTCGTTTAATACTAACTTCATTTTACTTAAATAAAATGCTCGATCTGATTTTTTTGCAACTTCTTGTGAATGAGTAACAACAATTACGCATTTACCTTCTTTATGTTCGAGTTCCTGAAACAGGTCAATAAATCCAACTTTATTTTCACACCTAAGTAAATATTCATTTACAGCTCCATTTACATAAAAATGTTGTATTGCTTTTCTTACTAATTCATTCATAAATGAATCTTTTCTTAACCCATTTTCAAATCATATCCCCCCAGATTTGTGCGAAGGTTTTGTTGCGTTTAAATGAAAGTCTACTTCTCCCTGATGTTTCCCCTTTTTATTAAGTCAAATCTACCATGTTGTGTATATAAAGCATAAAAACTATTGGATTTTGAATCAACATATACGTCCCTTTTATTTAAAAATAAAAAAACCCCATATTCAATAAAAAATACAGGGTTTTTATAAAGCAGTTTATTTTGTTTACAGTTATACTTAGTCGAAAGAAGTTCGTGAATTAAATATTACTTATCTAATTAAGAAGAATTTAGATTCCAGCCCAAACATCTTTTCCATATCGCCCTTCTTCTTGCACACGATCCAGCCAATTCCTTGCTTCTTGTTCACTGACTTCATGAATTTCTTGATATGCTTGACAAAGGGTGTCTTCTACGTCAGGAGCCATTTTACTTCCATCACCACATATATAAAGATGCGCCCCATTATCTAATAACGAAATTAAATTGATTCTATCTTGTTTTATTAAATGCTGTACATATGTTTTAGGATATCCTTCTAGGCGAGAAAAAGCTGTGTGTAAAGAGATTAATCCATCTCTTTCATCATTTTCTAGTTCTGTACGATAGAGATAATCCTTTTCAGGATGACGACAACCAAAATATAGATGTGCTTGTCCTAAGTTAATACCTTTTTGCTTTTGAACACGACGCGCTTGCAAGAATCCACGGAATGGTGCAATTCCAGTACCTGGTCCAACCATGATAATTGGTGTTTCTGGATTTTCAGGTAATTGAAAGTTTGATTGTGGCGTTCGAATGAAACAGATAATCTCATCTTTATTATGACGCTGAGCTAAATAATTAGAAGCGACTCCTTTATATGTCCCTACCCCAATCCAAGCAGGTGCATTAACAACACCAACCGTAATGCTCAGACGATCCTGTGCAACGAGTGGAGAGCTTGAAATGGAATAGTAACGCGGTTTGAGCGCAGGAAGAAGTTCTAAAAAGCGTTCAAATCGGATTTCACAAGCCTCATACTTTTCAAGAAGATCCAACATTGACATACGTTTCTTTAATATTTGTTCATGATAAACTCCCTCTTCCAATAATGATTCCAATTCCTTTTTATGAGGAGGGCATGCTGTGAATGTCACCATTTCTCGTATTTGTGCTCGAGTGGCTGCTTCTTGAACTTCTACACTATAACTAAGAAGGTCAAATAAACTAACAGGACTGTCTAAAGGTATGTGATTTACACTTCGTCCACTTGCACTCAATATGACTTGATCCTTCCCATTTAATCCAAAGCGTTTTAAAATTCGGTTGACATTTTTCTCACTATTAATTGGCAGCACCCCAAGGTGGTCACCTTCTTGATACGTAGCGCCTTCTGGCAAGGATATCTCAATATGTCGCGTGCTTCTTTCACTGCTAGATGATTGAAGTTCACGATTTTCTAGTATAGATGCATAAACTGCTTCATATGTTCGCGCAAGAGGAGATCCTCCAAGACGACTAACAAATTGTAAACTTAATGTACTGCGTTCTTTCTCAATGTTTTTGTTAAGTTCCAATCCAAATGCCTTCATCGCATCAGACCACATACTTTGTTTCCATTGCTCGAGCTGTTCCTCGAAATCACCACTTGCATCCGCTTCTCCACGTGTAGAAAATCTTGTTGCTCCTTTTTGAGCCATTTGCTCATCAATGTATCTTGGAATTCGCTGATAGGTACTAACCCAATTATGATCTCCACAACCAAAAACTGCATATTGAACACCTTTTAGCTCATCCGGTTTTAATTCCTCCAACCACTGCACAAACTGTCCTGCATTACTTGGTGGTTTTCCATTATAAGAAGAAGTTACAATAAGAACCGCCCCTTCTTTTGGCAGACTTCCAATTCGATCGTTAAGAGCTACCACTTCCGTTTGAACACCTTCTAAACTAGCTGTATCTGCTAGTTCTCTTGCAATACCTTCTGCTACTCCTGTATCCGATCCATACAGAACAAGAAGCGAAAGGTTATCGGCTCCTATAATAGAAGGAGTCTTCAGAACTTGCTGTTCGATTTCATGGTTTTTCAGTTTCTCCTCTATAGGCGCAAGAACAGTAGTATGGCTAATAGTTTGATTTCGGGGTAGAATCCTAATTTTAAAATCACCAGGCTTTAGCGTTAATGTTTGTTTTACGTCCAACTGATAGTCTTGATAATCAATTAATTCAAAATGTTGAAGAAGCATTCCCATTACGAGTGTGGCTTCATGAAGTGCAAACTGCATACCGATACATGCTCGTTGACCATTTCCAAATGGCTTATAAGCATGATGAGGAACCTTATCCAGCTCTTCAAATCGTTCAGGTTGGAATTCTTCCACATTGTCTCCCCATGCATCTTTATCCCTATGTAGTTGTGGAATAAGAACAGAAATACGATCTTCTCCTTTCTTAATTGGATATTTCCCACCAATCACTGTATCTTCTTTTGCATAGAGACTGAATGCTGGAGCAGTAGGCCATAGACGTAACGATTCATTTAAAATCATCCGGATATACTTAAGTTTCATAACTTGTTGGTATGTTGGAGTGGGATCTGTTAAAACCTGATCTACTTCTTCATAGGCTTTTTTCAACTTATCCGGATTCTTTAATAAAAAATAGATTGCAAAAGATAACAATCCACTTGTTGTTTCATGCCCAGCTATTAAAAAAGTGATAATTTGGAAACGAATATTTTCATCATCTAATTTTTCACCAGTGTCTGGATCCTGCACATTTAACATACGGGAAAGTAAATCATTTTCTTCCTGATTTCCACTACTTTTACGTTCAGCAATAATATTATCCACTAAAGAAAACATAGATTGAATATCATGCTGAAATTGACGTTTCGTTCTCCACATGAGTTTGTCTTCTATATCCAGCCGCTGTAATTGGTGCATCGCCTCATCTAGAGCACGGCTCATGCTAGTAATAAAAGGATGAGGGGTCTCACGATAAAAGCTATTAAATCGATAATTAAAACCACATAAACCAATTGTATCCAATGTAAGGCGAGTCATATCCTCCGGTACATCTACGCTTTCATTCGGATTAAGCCGTGCCCATTTTTGAACGAGTTGTACGGCAATATCGACCATCATAGCATGATAATCTTTCATTGCTCGTTGGCTGAATGTAGGCATCAAAATATTATGAGCTTTTTTCCAGTTAGGCTCATGAGTCTCGCTTGTAAATAATCCGTCTCCAGCAAAGGCGCGAACTTTCGCTAAAGCACCCTCTATACTTTTATCAAATCGTGTTTCGTCACAAACTTCTGCTACCAGTTCATGTCCAGAAACGACAATGATGGTATCACTTAAAGTTTGAATTTGAAAAATGGGACCATACTCTTCCGCTATCTTGATAAAAGATAAGGTGGGTTTATCTTTATCGATTAATGGGAGATTCCCCAGCAATCCATATGTTTTCGGTTGAGGAATGGCAGATACTTTTTTATCCATTAAAAACACCCTTTCAAAAAACATGAAATAAAATATCCCATTCAATAAAAAGAAGATAGCAATGAATCGCCTGGGATAAAGATATGTAATTGATTACCTTATTTTATCTTTTCCCTAACTATTCACGATTATGATATTGCTTATAAGGTTGGTAATCTAAGTTGTTTGTTGTTATTACATTTATAACTTGCAGAAAAAATACTAATTGAAAATGAAGTGTATTATGA
>NZ_JBFPJH010000248.1:0-5004 GCF_040838255.1 Bacillus sp. C30
ATCTAACATTTTAATCTTCTTCATTTGACTCAATGGGCTTAAATCTGAAATTTTATTGTTTCTCAAACTTAAAATCTCAACATGCTCTAACTCAGCCAAAGGTCCAATATCTTCGAGTTCACCATAAGTTATACTTAATGATTTTAATTGTCTCAACTTCGAGATAAACTGTATATTTTCTAACTTAACTTCTTCCAACGTTAAGTTTTCTAAGTTCGTCATATATTCTAGACCGCTTACGTCTTTTATTCCTTTACTTTTTGCCTCAACGACTATTAAAGATTTAACTTTTAATAAATCTTCCTTAGTTATTGGCGTATTTAGATTCTCTCTATTCAAGTTATATTTATTAATATGCATTTGCAATTGCTTATCTACTATTACATTTCCATCTTGTTGATCCACTTTATCCTCTTTATTTTCCTTTTGATCTTTTGGAACATTGTTTTCTAGATTTAACGCATTTACTTCAAACTGCACCTGGTACTTATTATCATAGGCTATTGTCGGAATATAAATATGCATTTGCATATTATATCTTTTTCCTAATTCTCCAACTTCAAATTGAATAACCTTCGTCCCATTTTTCTTTTTATCCTCTGATATGACTTTTACATCATGGAATACACCAGGAGTATCAATATCCTCTGTTTTCAAGTATTCGAAGAAATCACTATCACTTAACGTTGCCGTTACAATTTTCTTCCCATTCTCAATGGTTAATTTAGGATCTTTTATATAAACAGCTGCCATAGACTCTTCATTCGTTTTATCTTTATACGCTTTAATAACAGCATCATATGTACCATCTTCTAAAGCATGTCCAGTTTTGTTCTCCTCAATTGCTACAGCTGCTAAAGCAGGCGTTGAATACGTAGCAAATGGAAGCGAGAACGCCGCAGCGATAATCATCGCATTTATATGTTTTCTTTTATTTCTTTCCAACTTTACATCTCCTCCAAAATATATAAATCAAAATGTAATCATTTCTCGAATAAATGATAATGATTTTCATTATTGTTGTCAACTAAAAAAATAAAAAGTTCACAAAAAATAACCCCTTTACAAGGGGTTATGCCATTCTTTCTCCTGATTCTTCTTTAAAAAAGCTCTTCATCGCATGAAATACATCTGCTTTTTGCTTTAAAATATAATATCTGAAATTCTCGTCTTTAATATTTTTATATGCTGACATAAGCGTACTGTGGCGGTTGTACTGATTCACTTCCCCATACCCAAACATATTACACTTCTTCATCAACTCTTCCACAAGCTTTACGCATCTAGCATTATCCGAAGTTAAATTATCACCGTCTGAAAAATGGAATGGATAAATATTATAACGGTCTGGTGAATATTTATTATCGATTAACTCAAGTGCTTTTTTGTATACGGAAGAACAGATCGTTCCGCCACTTTCCCCTTTTGAGAAAAACTCTTCTTCTGTGACGACCTTCGCTTCCGTATGGTGAGCAATAAACTCAATGTCTACGGTTTCATACTTTGTGCGTAAAAATCTTGTCATCCAGAAAAAGAAGCTACGTGCCATATACTTCTCCCATATTCCCATCGATCCACTCGTATCCATCATCGCTAATACAACGGCTTTTGAATCTGGCTTTAACACTTCATTCCAAGTACGGAACTTTAAATCTTCTTGGTGAATTGGATGGAAAGATGCTTTACCACGCATTGCATTTCGTTTATATGCAGATATCATCGTCCGTTTCTTATCAATATTTCCCCATAATCCTGTTTTTCTAATATCATTAAATTCAATATGTTCAATCCGGTTTTCATCCATTTCTTTTCTCTTTAAATTAGGCAGCTCTAACTCTTTGAAAAACGCTTGCTCCAATTCTAAAATTGAGACTTCTGCTTCATAATAATCTTCTCCAGCTGCATCTCCTGCCCCTTGCCCTTTTCCTGGTCCCTTCTGCTTTTGACCACCTGATCCATCTCTTGCAACAACATCACCAACTTTGCTGTCACCGTTTCCTTGCCCAACGTGTTTGTTTTTATCATAATTGTATCTAATCTTATATTCATCTAAAGAACGAATCGGTATTTTCACAACATCCTTGCCATTAGACATAACTATACTTTCTTCTGTTACAAGGTCTGGTAAATTATTTTTGATTGCCTCCTGCACTTTTTCTTGATGGCGTTGTTGGTCGTCATATCCTTTGCGATGGAGGGACCAGTTTTCCTGTGAAATCGTGTAATTTGGTTGGTTTTCTTCGCTCATTCCTTTCCCTCCTTACTGTAATTGTCTTCCCCTATGAACAGCAATCTATAATTTTGTTTTCTAGTGTGCGTAACTAGAATATTTGAAAAATAACTGTTCATCGAAAATCATCCCATAAACATATATAGCGTTTTTCATACAATACTCCGAGCATCCTAAACAAAATTTTGCCACTCACATAATAGAAAGAAACATTCAGCCGTTGATAAGAAAGAAACACAATGCATTGTTGCACACATTTTCGTTTTGCAACATATTGTATTGTGTTGGCTTTTTTGTATGAATGGTTGGTTACTCTATCATATGCATATTGTAAAAATAATTGACAAGAAATTCATAAAATCGCATCTTAATTTATTATATTCGGACAAGCTATGACATTTTTTACAAATATCAATAGATAACAAAACGCCGCCCCAAGAATAAGAGACAGCGTTTTGTTATCAAACTATCGATTTAACAAACTACCTACATATCGTAACAATTCATTCGCAGATGAAGAATTATAGCCATGCTCATCAATTAAGCGTGCAACAACATCATTGATTTTCTTAAGCTGATTTTCGTCTGGTGTTTTCGTTGATGTTGTAATTTTCACTATATCTTTTAAATCGGCAAATAGTTTTTTCTGAATCGCTTCACGAAGACGTTCGTGTGAATTATAATCAAAGCGTTTCCCTTTACGTGCATACGCAGAAATGCGAATTAAAATTTCTTCACGGAATGCCTTTTTAGCATTTTCTGAAATTCCAATTTGCTCTTCAATCGAACGCATAAGTTTTTCATCTGGGCTCATTTCTTCACCAGTTAACGGATCACGTAATTTTGATTTATTGCAGTATGCTTCGACGTTATCTAAGTAATTATCCATAAGTGTCTTAGCTGATTCTTCGTATGAATAAACAAATGCTTTTTGTACTTCTTTCTTAGCAATTTCATCGTATTCTTTTCTCGCTAATGAGATGAAATTCATATAGCGCTCTCGGTCCTCACTACTAATTGACGGGTGCTGATCCAATCCGTCTTTTAACGATCTCAGTACATCTAGTGCATTAATAGATGGTACCTCTTTTCGAATAATTGTAGAAGAAATTCGGTTAATGACATAACGAGGGTCAATCCCCTTCATACCTTCATCTTGATATTCGCGTTGCAGTTCCTCTACATCAATCGTATTATATCCTTCTACCGTTTCTCCATCATATAAACGCATCTTTTTAATTAAATCAATATCTGGACGCTTCGGGTCTTTTAAACGAGTTAAAATAGTGAACATTGCTGCAACACGAAGTGTATGCGGTGCAATATGAACATTGGACACATCACTTTCACGAATCATTTTTTCATAAATATGTTCTTCTTCACTAACCCGTAAATTATATGGAACCGGCATTACAATAATTCGTGAATGCAATGCTTCATTTTTCTTATTTGCTATGAAGGAACGATACTCTGTTTCATTTGTATGCGCTACAATTAATTCATCTGCTGAAATAAGCGCAAATCTTCCTGCTTTAAAATTCCCTTCTTGTGTAAGCGATAGTAAATGCCATAAAAATTTCTCATCACATTTTAACATTTCTTGGAATTCCATCATGCCGCGGTTCGCCTTATTTAATTCTCCATCAAATCGATATGCACGAGGATCTGATTCCGAACCGTATTCTGCAATTGTAGAAAAGTCTAGACTACCTGTTAAATCGGCAATATCTTGTGATTTTGGATCAGAAGGACTAAATGTACCAATTCCTGTACGGCGATCTTCAGAGAAGAAAATACGCTCTACAACTACATCCTCAATTCTTGACCCATATTCTTGCTCTAGACGCATAACATTTAATGGTGATAAATTCCCTTCAATCCTTACTCCATATTCATCAAAGAAATCATTCCGTAAATGCTGTGGAATTAAATGAAGTGGATCTTCATGCATTGGGCATCCTTTTATTGCAAAAATCGCTCCACGATCTGTTCGTGAATATGTTTCTAATCCTCGTTTCAACATCGTAACTAATGTTGATTTCCCCCCACTAACAGGCCCCATTAATAACAAAATACGTTTCCTAACATCTAATCGTTTTGCAGATGGATGAAAATATTCTTCCACAAGGCGTTCTAAAGCATCCTCTAATCCAAATAGCTGATTACTAAAGAAGTTATATTTTCTTCTACCATCAACTTCTTCAATTCCAGCATCTTTTATCATATTGTAAATGCGAGAGTGTGCTGTTTGAGCCACCCATGGTCTTTCTTTCACAAGCTCCAAATACTCCGCAAACGTACCTTCCCATTGTAAACGTTCTTCTGCTTCCCGATATTGTTCAATTTTCTTTAGAATATCCATTATAGCTCCTCCCCCATCTCCTTGTTCAATCGGATTATTATAAAAGGTATGCTAGGATGTCCTTAAACATTCTTTAAATCAAAACGAAATATATAATAGCGCTATAAAATTCTCTCCAAAATTCAAAGAAAATTCTGTATAATAAAGGTATTAAAGTTTTCACGCTGCTATTCATTGTAAATAAATTCTTTTCTTCTGGGAACCTTACATACATTTCGATTCACAAATAGGATTCGTAAACCGAAAAAGTAAGGAGGAAATTAGTATGAAGTTATTATTAATTTTAGGTGTATCGCTCACATTTCTTACAGCTATTTTCACATCTGGTTATAACGATAAGCCAGGTACACAAAAAAAGTGATGTGCTTTTCAGCACATCACTTTTTTTCTTGTTTTTTATACACTATTTAAA
>NZ_JBFPJH010000249.1:0-5000 GCF_040838255.1 Bacillus sp. C30
TTCTAAAGGTATAATCATATTAATTATTATCTAAAAAACAATTCGTTTCTCAGTTTCTGAATCAAAGTAATGCACTTTGTCCATGTTTAAACCTAGATCTATATTAGATTGACTTTGCACATCTAAAGATGTGTCCACACGTGCAACAAAGGATTGGCCATTAATGTTAGAATATAGATATGTTTCTGCCCCCATTAATTCTGCTACATCAATACATACCATTACTTTTGTGTTATATGGTAAATCCTCGATTTCTTTTCCATAATAAAAGTCTTCTGGACGTATTCCTATTATGATTTCTTTATTCGTATAGCCCTTATTTCGCAAGCCTTTCATCTTCTCTTCTGGCACTTCAATTTTCCACTTATCAATCATAACTGCATTATCTGTTAATACTCCTTTGAAAAAATTCATTCCAGGAGAGCCAATGAATCCGCCGACAAATACATTCTCTGGATTATCATACACTTCTTTCGGTGTACCGACTTGCTGTATAATCCCATCTTTTAGTACAACTAAGCGCGTCGCCATCGTCATAGCTTCAATTTGATCATGCGTGACATATACAGATGTCGTTTGCAGCTGCTTGTGTAATTTTGTAATCTCAGCACGCATTTGAACACGCAACTTCGCATCTAAGTTTGATAAAGGCTCGTCCATTAAAAATACTTTTGCATTTCGAACAATCGCTCGGCCTAAGGCAACACGCTGACGTTGCCCACCTGAAAGTGCTTTTGGCTTTCGGCTTAAATACTGCTCAAGTCCAAGAATTTTTGCTGCATGTTGCACACGCTGGTCAATTTCTTCTTTACTATATTTTCGTAGTTTTAATCCAAACGCCATGTTTTCATACACACTCATATGCGGATAAAGCGCATAGTTTTGAAATACCATTGCAATATCTCTATCTTTCGGTGTAACATCATTTACACGCTTTCCATCAATATAAAAGTCGCCCTCTGAAATCTCCTCAAGTCCTGCAATCATACGTAATGTTGTAGATTTCCCACACCCTGAAGGGCCAACCAAAACGATAAATTCTCCATCATTTACTTCTAGGTTAAAATCTTTTACGATTGTCACATCATGATCATATTTTTTGTAAATGTTTTTGAATGATAGTTGAGCCATAATATCCTCCTAGAATTCGAGCTATATTTATAGATATTGTTAAAAATTATGATGACATGAATTATAAAATCTTCGAAATATCCTTCATACTGTTTAAAATATAATCCGCTTTTCCTTCTAAATCTTCCTTCCTGCTCGCACCCGATAAGACGCCCACTACTTTAATGTTACTATTTCTTGCAAATGTAACGTCTGTTAATGTATCACCTACCATAAGCACATCTTCTTCAGTTAGTGAAAATTTTTCTTTAAACATATGATAAAAGTCACTTTCAGGTTTTGTTCTATTCACACCATCATCTGCACCTAAAAAATCTACATAATCATATAACTCAGTCATTTTCAGAGAATGAATAGCTGCATCAACATCGTCTGCCGTAACAACCCCAATAATATATTCATTGTCTTTTAAATATCGTAACGTTTCCTTTGCACCTTCCACTTCTGTAAATACAAGATCATCTGCAGTAGAGTACTTTTTGAATAGAAGACATACATTTTGAATAAAACCCTCTTTATTCACATGTTGATTTTCTAGCAACGAATACCATGCAGCCGCAATAAAGTAATTTGTGCGACAAGCTAGTAAACTCGTACTCTCAAAATCGTTATCATTCATACCAATAATCGTTAAGTAGTCATCTCGTTTACTTTTTTCATTTGGATACGTTTGAAATATATCATCTAACACACGATGCACAATTTTGTACCAAACTGAATCTAACTGTATTAATGTTCCATCTTTATCAAAAATAATCGCTTTATTCACCTTTTATTCCCCCTATAACTTCATTCCATGTTTTTATATTTTTAATCTGAACTTTATTATGAATAGGATTAATAAACGCTACTAATTCGTCCTCTTCCCATCCCTCAACTCTAGCGTACGCCCCTTCATTTAAAGAGAATGCAAAAGTTGCATCGCTGCCGTATTCTTTTTCAATCGTTCTTCCATTTATAAGTAGTCTCCACTCACACGGTTTATCTGTTTGAACGTTATAAACAATATTTCCTTTAGCCTCATCGCCGACAGCAATCGTTTCACCTTCGTTTTGAATATCTATCGCTAGTTTTCTAAATCGAGAGAAATAAATTCTTCCGTTTTTGATCGCAAATTTCAAGTTTTTAATTGATAAACCGTTACATAATACATATGTTCCTGGATCACCGTAAATGGATGGGTCTTTTGATCCTGGGAATGTTTTAGACGGATGTAAATGAGAGTCACTTCCTCCTATTCCCCAGATTTTAAGACCATTTGACCACATTTGATCGAAACAACGTAAAGCTTCTAAAGTAGATGATTTACTTTTTTTATAAGTTGGATCACACATAATTTCCATCGTATGAACATTTTCTAAATTAATATTAACTTGGTTCGCCCAAGGCTTCATAAATGGATGATTCACACTCAATAAATAGCCTTTTTCTTTCATGAGTGAAAATAGTGCATTCATTTTTTCAGCGCTAAATGATTCATCTATATACTCTGTAAAATCAATGAATTCTCTTATACCAAATATGTTGTAATGACCATAAGGAGTTGTAAGTTCCATAGATGGTATAATTAATGTGTTTCCTTTTTGATATGATGGCATAACAATATTGTGCTCCGTCGCATATAAAAAATCTAATTCTTGTTTTTCACATACTCCCATTCCAAGTTCATCATCTATCTCGCCATCTGTTAAATCTGTATGTTCATGAAAATCCCCTTTGTACCAGCGATGTTCTTCATTTACTACCTTATTAAAACGGTCTTCATCGATAAAAACATTGCCCTTACAAAAATGCTCTCTATTATACTTTCGCTCCAACTGATCATTCACTTCTATATTTACTGTATAGTCAACTTTTTCCCCAGTAAATTTCACTACTTTCTTTGCACAATGAGGGATATATACGACTTCTAATTCCCAATTACCTGACTGTATGTCTCCTCCAATACAACCAGCAGAACAAAACTTTGAATCTTTCGAAACGACTAGTTTTTCATTTACAATTGGAGTTTGATATTGTATACGTACATAACCGTTAGGATCTCTTAAGATTAGTAAAAGCGGAATTTTTCGGCTATCCCCTTGATCAATTGTTAATGTAAAGTTTGTAATATCAGTTTCATCCATTTGGAAACAGTGTTTATTTTTTACGAATGGAGAGAGTGTTATCGTACTTGTTATTTCGATCATAGTTCTCACACCTTTTCAAGTGAATTTTAGAGGCACTTCCTTCGTTCAAAAGCACCTCACGTTCGTACTACAAACAGGTTTACTTCTTCTTTTTCAAAACTTTATCTAACTCTTCTTGCGCAACTTTAGCTGCTTCATCTAATGCTTTCTTTGCTGGAACCCCTTCAATCTCTACTTTATCTTTTGCTACATTTAAAGCGTCATTGATTTTTCCGCCCGTTGGATCTACAAATGGTCCCACTCCATTATTGTTGGCTTGTTCTAACGGAACTAATGCTTGTGGTTGTTTTTTAACAAATTCAGCATATGGACCGTACTCTGTTACATTGTTACGAACAGGAATATAGCCTGTTGCCATTGACCATTCAGCCGTTTTCTCCGTACTTGTCGCAAATTTCATAAAGTCATATGCACCTTTCGCTACTTCTGGATCAATATTTCTCGTTAATGTGAATAAATATGTTTCTAATTTTGGCGCTGGTTTATTATTACCCCAAGCTGGTTGTGGCAATGCGTCAAACGTGTTAAGACGTTCTTCTTCCGTCATTCCTTTACCTAATGATTTGAAAACAAATCCTTGGTCACCAGATGATCCTGTAAACCCTAATGTTCTGCCTTCTACTAAATCAATTACTGTTTTATCCCAATATTCCCATCCAGTACCACCTGAATGTATTTTCATAATTTTATCTTCATGAAGCCATGTGCGGAATTCCTCCCATACCGTAACCCAAGTATCATCGTTAATTAATACTTTTTTACCATCTTCACTTAATACATTACCGCCAGCACTGCGAACTGCATCAATTAAGTTTGACGTCCCCCACATTGGCATCCAGCCAGCATATGAAACATTTCCGTTTTCACCACGTTTTGCGACTGTTTTTGCTACCTTTTCTACACCTTCCCACGTCTTTAAATCCTCTTTTGTAAAGCCATTCTCCGCCAATGCTTTTTTATTGTAATAAAAAATTTGCGTTGTACCGTAAAACGGAATGCCATATAACTTCTCGTCAATTGTTGCTTGCTCCATAAATCCTTTTCCATAATCCCCCTTTTTGAAATTAGTATCATTTTTAACATATTCATCTATAGGTACGATTAACTGTTTTTTAGCATATTCTTGAATGACATCAGAACCTAGTAATGCAATTGCTTCTTGGTTATTCGCTGCAAATCCACTTTGTAGCTTTTGATATGACTCATCGTAGCTACCCGCTTTTGTCGTTTTCACTACATATTTGTCCTGACTTTTATTGTATTCTTCCACAATCTTATCTACACGATCTGCAAGAGAGCCCCCTACTCCATTAATGAGTGGAACAACAACCTTCTCCCCTTCTTTACTCGCTTTAACCGTACTTCCTTTTCCACCTGAACAACCCGCAAGTGCACTAACAAACAATGTTAAAACTGTTAGAAGCATGAATAGTTTTTTCATCCCACATATCTCCTTTACTATTTAATTACCCCTTTATTCCTGGATCAGTAACACCAGATAAGAACCATTTTTGTAGAATTAAAAATACGATTAAGAGCGGCACCGTTGCGATTGTACTTGCAACCATAATGTGTGACCAATCTCGTCCTAAAGAACTATTAATGAAATAATCAGCAATTCCATTCGTAATTAGTTTTTGTGTATTATCTTTCAAAATAAGAGCTGGCCAAATGTAATTA
>NZ_JBFPJH010000021.1:0-29475 GCF_040838255.1 Bacillus sp. C30
GATTCATACTGTACTATCCTCAATTTTTAATTTTGCAATAAAGTTTTACGGTCTCACAAGTAATCCTGCGAGAATTGCTGGTAACTTTGAAAAAGAATCAAATAAACGGTTAAATTTTTGGGAGTTTGATGAATTTAAACAATTTATTAGTGTAGTAGATGATTTACTATATCAAGCCTTTTTTACAACCCTTTATTATAGTGGAGCAAGAACGGGAGAATTACTAGCATTAACATGGTCAGATATTAATTTTGAAGAGAAATCGATTGATATTAATAAAACCAGCTATAACAGAAAAATTACAAACCCAAAAACCAAAGCATCAAATCGTATCATCATGTTACCTTCTCTCATCATAGACTTATTGAAAACATTAAAAGAACATGCTACATTAGGAGCACCAATAAAAAATGATTATATTGTATTTGGTGAATTTTATACAAGTATAACTACGGCTACCCTCCATAAACGTTTTGCCAAGTATGTTACTGCTTCTGGAATACCAAAAATTCTACTTCATGAATTCCGCCATTCCCATGCATCTTATTTAATAAACAGAGGCGTCAGCCCACTTGTAGTAGCCCAGCGCTTAGGTCATTCGGATGTGGCAACAACACTAAATACTTATAGTCACTTATACCCATCAAAACAGGCGGAAATTGTTGCATTTATGGAAAAAGATTTATCATTATCGTTACCAATTTGTGACTAAATCCCTTTAAAGGGTTGATATTATGCAATGTATAATGATCCGAGTAATCATTATATGTATATTCTTTGAGCCATGACGTAACAGTCCATTGTGGCGATTTCGACTGTAACACCTTATTCTCTATATACGATGGATTAGCATGGTCCTTACTTGTAATAATATAATCTAAATACTCGGCAGGGCTATCGGGGAAGTTATATTTCGCAATACTGTTTGTCGTCGCATCCCAAGTTGCAGTATGTCCAGTATAAGATGGAATAGAAGCGTGCAATGTTTTGAACATGGATGCGTACTCTGAATCACTATTATTCTCAGCGTTTATTTTATTCACATTCATATCACCACCAAATAACACGTACTCGTTATTTGGTATATTTTTGTTTTTAATAAAATCTTGAATTTCTTGTAGCTGTTTTGTACGTACAGATGCTGGCGAAGTTTTTCCACACATACTATCTTCAGCTTGTAAATGAGTCCCAATTACATGCACAAAACGATTATTTTTCTTAACTTTTGTGTATACAAATCCTTTATTTGATAAGTTATTTGGTCCACAGCCTTCTTCGAATACATATTGAATCTTTTCAACAATTGGCCATTTACTCACAATCGCAACGCCCCCATCTTCAGGAGTTGAAGATGAATAGTTTCCTAATGTTTTATCCCATTCGTTTCCACTACTACGACCTAATACCGCCGTTTGATTTGGATATTCTCTCTTTAAATTTCCTAACAAACGATCTGAGGCACTATTATCAAACACTTCATTTAATATAACAACGTCCTGATTCTTTATATAATCTGCCGCTCCAATTAAATCAGCACGCTCACTTTGTCCCCAGTTCGGATATAAGTTTGTTGATAGCATGTACACATTATGCGTCATCACTTTTAAAGTATTATTTTGAGTTGTAGACGTTTCTGCTTGAACCGAGGACCCACTATATAAAGCTCCTAAACCAATCCCAAAGCTAAGTACACCTTTTAGCAATTTACTTTTCACGTTTCATACCTCCATGTATTATATAGTAATAAAAAGGCCAAATACTCTATGCTGAGATTTGACCTTTTTCAAATATTTAACGGTTTCCGTACGTATCAAACCAAAGCTGGATATATCCAGCAGTAACACGTTGTGCATCCATTAATCGCTTACCTGTCATTGGTGTAACTTCAGTGCGCCATTTATCTGCATATTCTTGTGATACAGCTGCTTTCACGAACCAATCTTTCGTATTATCATTTACAATGCCAGGGTAATCTTGCTTCGCAGCCACTGCCGCTCCATGAATCCAATCTTCTGGATTCGTACCTTTCCAGTTCCAATATCCATTTCCATCCGTTACTTTATAATTATCTTTTATCGTATCTACAAAGTTTTCATATTTAGAATGGAATCCTTGTGGATACGAAAGATTCGTAAAGTTTGCCGCATGCATCGGTTGATTTACATCCCCTAAATAATGAAGAGATAACCCCAAATAGAAGAATGCTTGTTTCATATCTTTATTTTTGTATGACTCACCTGCTAATTTGAAATATTTAGCTCCAGTTTCCTTTGCCTGCTTTGCAAATGGAATATAAGTTTTTCCATTGTCAGGGTCATAGAAGTGTGAAGCAAATGTGCTATTATCATAATAAGGATTTTCATAGTCAGCAGCATAAATACCGTTCTCTAACTCCGTACGCCATTCATTTAATAGTGCAACTTGATCTTGTTTTACAAGTGTTGTATTACGAGACATAATATCCATTGCACGGTTTACAATCCATAAATGAGAGTTTACGCCTTCTTTATGCTTATCTTCAGCAGACCAGCGCGGAATAACTCCAACTCTCTGTCCTACATCGTTTTCATGAGCAAATGCAACGCTTTGTAATGGCGCTACTAACGTAATAGCTGCTGCTAAAGCAAGAACTTTCTTTTTCATCTGAAATCCTCCATTTTATAATTGAATTATTGTTCATATTTTGTTAGGATCCTATGATGTCTTCCGGTTAACCTATGACTAGAATATCCCACCTTTCACAAAATTTCTATCAATAAATTAAAATATGCAAATGTTCATATCACTATAACTTTATACATAGTAAACGTAATGAATGAATACACTTACATTTTAATAAAGTATTGTTAAGCTACTGCAAATACTTGTCTAAATTAATGTAAAAAAAGAGTAAAGCGATTAACCGCTTTACTCTTTTTTTCTTTTCGATAATATACTTGGCAGCTGCACATTAACTGCTAATTTATGAATAAATCCAAACACTAATCCAATCCCGATAAATATGTATAAGATCGTAAATACCTTTCCAAAATCAGTTTGCGGACTAAAATTCCCATCACCGACAGTCGTCAACGTGACCACACTAAAATATAAAGCGTCAAGAGGACGTAATCCTTCAACTGTACTATAAAAAATCGTCCCCGATGTTAATGTCAAAATTGTTAATACGAATAACACTTGAAACTCTTTATCTTTCCATGCTCGTAAACAGGCTCTTAACATCCGTTTCAATGTCAACATAAATGAAAGCATTGGACTTCCCCTTCCAAACAAAAATACCTTTAGTTAAAGGAAAGTCTATCACTTTTCAGTATAGAAAAAAAGTAGCCCTTTTCTATTATATATTATTTAGGTGAAACAAGAATTTTCACTTGTTTTTTATCTTTTACAAGTGCTTCAAAGCCTTCTTCAACAACTTGGTCCACTGTAATTTTTTTCGTAATTAATTTCTCTGCTTGAATTTGGCCAGAGCTAATTAATTTAATAACAGCTGGGAATATATGACGATATCCAAGAATACCGATAACTTCTTTTTCTTTTAATACAAGGTTGTTCGGAGTAATTGTCGCATCTTTTTCCCACACACTAACAATTACAGTTTGGCCTTCAAAGCTTGTACTTTCAATTGCTTGACGAAGTACAACTTCAACACCTGTTACTTCAAAGCTAACATTTACACCTAAACCATTTGTTAAGTTGCGAATTTCTGCTAGTACATCTTGAGTTGCTGGATTTAATACGTAATCAGCACCTGCTAATTTAGCTAGCTCTTGACGTTCTTTAGAAAGTTCCACTGCGATAACAGGAGTTGCTCCTGCTGCTTTTGCTGCTTGGATTACAAGAAGCCCAATCGGACCACAACCAAATACAGCTACAGCTTCACCCTCTTTTAATTTACTTTGACGTACTGCATGAACTGCTACTGCTGCTGGTTCTACAAGCGCACCTTGTTCATACGTCATTTCATCTGGAATATGATGAACCATATCTTCTGGTACTACTGTATATTCAGAGAAACCACCGCCGTCTCCACCAAGACCGTGGAAAACAAGTTGTTCACAAACATTGTAATGTCCATGTTTACAAGCTTCACATTTACCACAAGAATAAATTGGTTCTACAACAACGCGGTCTCCCACTTTATGAGATGTAACTCCTTCACCAATTTCTACTACCTCACCACTAAACTCATGACCTAAAATAACCGGTGCTTTTACGTGTGTTAATGGATGTTCTTCTGTTGGAATAAAAATAGGACCTGCTAAATATTCATGCAGGTCTGTCCCGCAGATACCACACCATTTAACTTTAATTTTCACTGCTCCTGGTCTTACAGTTGGTTCTGGTACTTCTTCTACTCGTACATCATGTTGATTATGCCAAAGTAATGCTTTCATTTTATACATCCCTCTCTATGTATATACTTAACCTGGTGAAGTTTACAAATCTATTATAATACTTTTATCCATATATTTCAAAAAACAATCTCGTTTTCACTAATTTTTAACAAATAACGTTCAATATTTTGTCACTTTGTACTTTTTTCCACATCTGTTAATGCTAATTTCATTGCGGTTGAAATTAGCATTATGCCATAATAGCATAGGAGAGGTGAATATCGCTTGAAATATTTTATTTACTTTATTGTTATCGTAGCGTTTTTAGATACATTTTCACAATTACCTATTATGAGTACTTTCGCTCAAAGCCTTGGAGGAACCCCTCTTGTTATCGGGCTAGTTGTCGGTATGTACTCATTCGCTAATATGATCGGTAATATTATTGCTGGAGCTGCTGTTGATAAATTTGGTGCAAAAAAAACCCTTTATATAAGCATGGGAATTACGAGTTTCATAGTCTTGTTATACACCGTTGTTCAAAGTGGTGAACAACTATTAGTTGTGCGCTTTATGCACGGTTTTAGTGACGGATTTTTAATTCCTGCTGCCTTTACATTTTTATCAAAACAAACAAATTCAGCAAAGCAAGGTAAGGCAATGGCTCTATCTGGTGCTGCTGTTGGAACAGCGGCAATTGTAGGACCTGCTTTCAGCGGCATTATGAAAGCAACAGCTGGTATAGAGTGGGTGTTCATTACCATTTCTATTTTAATGGTCCTTGGTACAATCGTATCTCTATTCTTCTTACCAAATAACGTATCAAGGAAAGATACATCAAGAACACAAATGATGAACAAAGAAGATATGATTGAACTATTGAGATCTGAACCGTTATTACAAGCATATATTGGTGCTTTCACACTAATGTTTTCACAAGGGATTGTCACTTATATGTTACCAGTAAAAGTTGAGGCGTTAGCACTTAAAGCATCTACAACAGGCATGATGTTAAGTGTATTCGGAATTACCGCTATCCTCTTCTTCTTACTGCCAACAAATCGCATTTACGATCGATTTAATCGTTCAAAACTAATGCTAATCGGGATTGCAGTAATGGCACTAGCGTTATCTTTACTCGGATTATTTGCAACAAAAGGCATGCTCTTTATCGTTATGATGATTTATGGAATTGGATTCGCTATCCTCTTCCCAGCAATTAATGCTTTACTTGTTGAAAATACAACAGATAGTAACCGAGGGAAAGCATTCGGATTGTTTTATGCATTCTTCTCGTTAGGTGTTGTTGCTGGCTCCTTTACAGTCGGAGCAATCGGGGCATCACCTAGCGCTAGCTTTGTTATCGGAACTGCATTCTTATTAACATTTGCTGGAATGATTTATGTAAGAAGCAAAGTAAAAAAGACAATGATGGGTTAATTCCATCATTGTCTTTTTTTCGCCTAATATATATTACTTTCGCATATAACCAAGTAATACTTGTAAATAAACTTATGTATAAAAGCAATACTACTTTCTTCCTTTGAAAAAGAACTTGAATAAATACTAACGATACTTCGACAATTTCCTCGGAAATATTTCCTTTCCCCACATAATTTGATACACTATACATGAATCAACTGTTGTATTACATGAGCTAAAATAATAACTTACTGTACAAATAAAAAAGCACATTCTTCATATAAAGAATGTGCTTTTTATTTGCCCGATTGATGAGGGATAATAATCAGTGGGAGATGGACACCCCCCACTGATTAAAGTTTCACTTTATTAACGTCTAATCCAAACAGCACCTGCAGACTTATCATCTGCTTGTCCCACAACTTGGAATTTAAGACCAAGGTTTGGAACTTTGCGTCCTGCGTCAGCAATTTGTTTGTTGCTGTATACTTTTGAATCATCAAATGTTGTAACACCTTGTAATCCAGTATAATTAAATTGTCCACGTGTTAATGAATTTGCACTCCATGCTGGCGTTTGATCAAATGAAAATGCTGCATCTGCAATTTGCATTCCAGTATTACCGTACGCTGGTTTTCCGTTTAGATTGCCAACTAGCGCTTCTGGATGAGAGTCAACAACACCAAGGAATCCTTCACCTGGATGCACCCCAACCCAGTTATCTTTGAAGCTATCATCTGCATACCAAACGACAAGACCTGTATTATACATCGGGCCTCTTCCCGCTTTTAATCCATTATCTGATCCAGCATAGTTTCTCCACTCTAGATAATAATAATGTTGTTTCTTTTCTGTCCCATCAGAAACAACGAATCCATTTAACTTCATTTTAGATTGTCCTTCTGCATCATCTGAAAATACTACTTGTCCATCAACTGTTACATTTACATTATCCATTGCGAAACCTTTATATGTTAACGCTGGATCTGTAATATAGTCGAATTGTAGTTTAACTTTCTTCCCTTTGAACTGACTTAAATCGTATGATTTATCAATCCATTTCCCATATGTTGTATCTTTATCATCTTGTACTATCTTTTCTCCTAATCTATCAATCAATGTTTTCGTTCCATCTTCAGTTACAGCATGTACTTCGATGAAATCACACTCAGCTTCTAATTCATAATTCGCTTTATAATCAAACTTTACATTTGTTCCCTTCGTTAAATCCAAGAACGGTGTTTCTAATTTCGTATGAATATCATCGCCTCTTGTACTATAGTATGCCTGTTTTCCAAACCCAGGCTTAATCGTTTCAACACTCTTATCTGGTAAATTGACACGTACTACACCTGGACGATTTGATTTTGTAACACTTTGATCAATATATGTAGGAATTCCTGCACCAAGCTTAATTTTATCGTAATCTACTTCTAAAATTTTTGCCCAGTTGCCGCCCATATTCTTTTGTAAGAAATCTTTATTTTGTGGTGAAAAACTAGTCGGCTCTGTTCCTGCAATTTTCCCTGTCCAGCTACCTCCACTCATTAATGACCACGCTTCAACAGGAGATCCATTTCCAGTATATTTCGTATCATATTCATCTGGTAAACCAAGGTCATGCCCAAATTCATGTGCAAACACACCTACTGCACCGTCTTCTGGTTCAATTGTGTAATCATGTGCTGCTACTTTTCCACCAAAGTAATCTACCTTTGATTTTGTACCTTCAATCGCTACTGGATCTGTAGCTAATTTTGAACGATGTGACCAAATTGCATCATCGCCTAATTTACCGCCACCAGCTTCTTGACCAACACCAGCATGGATTACCATTAAATGATCGATTACACCGTCAGATTCATTTTGATTACCGTCACCATTTGTATCATATCTATCGAATTGATCAAACTGAGATAAATCTAATCCCTTTTCAGCTGCCGCATTTAAAGCTTCCTTCACTAAATCACGTGCTCCTTTTGGTCCTTTATTATCATGACCACTACTGCCATCAGCACCGTAATCAGCAGCTTTTCCTGGCACAGTTAGCCACTCCGTTACATATCCGTCTGTCGTATAACTACCGCCAGACTGCTCTTCATAATATTGTTTAAACGTTTTTACTTTCGAACCATCAAATAATGTATAAGGCTCCTTACCGAATAACATCTTTTGATAATGTTCTCTACTAAAGTCTTTCGAATACATATAACCTGGTGTTTGTTCAATATTATTATGTTTATAATCACTAAATTCAACAAGTAACACTAATACTTTATCAGTTCGAACAGCCCCCTTATACGGAGCTTGCTTTGCCTTGGAAGTTGGAACCTGCCCATTCAATTGCTTTTTATTTGGTTCCGGCTTTTGATCAGGACTAACATTTTTTTCAGCTTTCTTTACTTTTTCCTTTTCTTCCATCTTTTTCTCTTTTATCTTTTTTACGAAATCAGATGCTTCTTGAGTCGCATCATCGGGAAGAATTTCTTTATTCGCCTGATCCCCTTGCTTCTTTTCAATATATTGCTCTACAGCCTTTTTTGTCTCTTCTTTAGACGATGCTGGATTAATTGTTCCTCTTTCTTTCAGCGCTTCCGCTAAACGATCTTCTTGAATTAAATTATGATCAATCGGTGTTGTAGACACACTTTCTTTTGCGGGCGTTTCTGCGTATGCTAACGGAGCACTCATTACAGCTGAGCATCCGATGAGTGTCGCGATCGTTAATGATGACAACACTTTAAATGGCGCTTTTTTTCTCATTTTAATCATCCCCTTGTATCAATCTTAAACTTCAGATAAAAATATGTAATCTATCCTCCCTTGTATAATAAAAGACATGATTCTATAAGCAATAAGCTTTCTGTTATAGAATCATGCCCTCCAGTTTTCTGGTCAGGCCCTCTATCTTTTTATGTCGAAATGTGAAAAATAAAGAGTGATTTGTTATATATTAAATAGCTTATATTAAAAATTTAAAAGACAATATGCACGATTGCATGAAAATTCTTTCAAATAAAAAAAAGAACCCAAGTTAATTAAACTTGGGTTCTCCATTTCGTATTATTTCTCTTGTGTTTTTTCCCAATCAGCTAAGAATTTCTCAATTCCTTGATCTGTTAATGGGTGCTTCACTAATGAAGCAATTACGTTTGCTGGGATTGTTGCAATATGTGAACCGTTTAATGCTGCTTCTGTTACGTGAACACTGTGACGTACAGATGCTGCAATGATTTCTGTTTCAATGCCGTGAATTGCAAAGATTTCTGCGATTTGGCGAATTAAGTCCATACCGTTATGACCGATATCATCTAGGCGACCTAAGAACGGTGAAACGTATGTCGCACCAGCGCGAGCTGCAAGTAATGCTTGCACTGCTGAGAATACTAATGTAACGTTTGTACGAATTCCTAAATCTGAGAATGCTTTTACTGCTTTTAAGCCTTCTGTTGTCATTGGAACTTTTACAACAACGTTTGGAGCGATTTTTGCTAACTCTTTTCCTTCTTCAATCATTTTATCAGCTTCTAAGCTAATTACTTCTGCGCTTACAGGCCCTTCAATAAAGCTGCAAATTTCACGAATACGCTCATGGAAATCTACGCCTTCTTTTGCTACAAGTGATGGATTTGTCGTTACTCCAGCTACTACACCTAATGCATTTGCCTCTTTAATTTCGTTAATGTTTGCTGTATCAATAAAAAATTTCATTTGTTATTCTTCCTTCCTAATTTTCATTTTATATTTATTTATTTTTTCTTAATAAGCTCTAATTCAATCGGAACAAATTTGTCCACTTTTTTACCTTGTGTTATTTCTTTCGCTGTTTCCATCGCCTTCTCTCCGATTAATTCCGGTTTTTGAGCGACTGTTGCTGCCATGCGCCCATCTTTAACTGCTTTTACAGCATCGTCCGTTGCATCAAATCCAACAACGACTACGTCCGTTTTGCCAGCAGATTTCAACGCCTCAAGTGCGCCTAATGCCATTTCATCGTTATGAGCAAACACTGCTTTTATATCGCTATTTGCTTGCAAAATATTTTCCATAACGGATAACCCTTTTGCACGATCGAAATCAGCTGCTTGTTTTGCTACTACTTTTAAAGACTTATCAGCTACGTTATGGAATCCTTTCCCACGCTCACGAGCAGCAGACGATCCAGGGATTCCTTCTAACTCAGCAACATTTGTTCCTTCACCAACTAATTCCCGAATGTAATCACTAGCCATTTGACCACCTTCGACATTGTTAGAAGCAATGTGAGAAACAACTTTACCTGAATTCGCAACTCGGTCTACTGTAATAACAGGAACATTGGCTGCATTAGCTGCACTTACCGCTGAAGCAACGGCATCTGAGTCAGTTGGATTAATAACAACTACATCGACACCTTTTTGAATTAAATCTTCAACATCGTTTGTTTGCTTCGCTGCATCATTTTGTGCATCAACAGCAATTAGTTCAATGCCACTATCTTTTGCTTTCTTTTCTGCACCTTTTTTCAACGTGACGAAAAATGGATTATTTAAAGTGGAAACAGAAAATCCAACTTTAATAGTTTTATTTCGACCTTTATCGCTAGAATCCTTTGCCCAATCTGGTGGTTCCATTGAACAACCAGCAGTAACTACCATGATGCATGCAACGAGTATCAGTAACCATTTTTTCATGAATTGCCCCTCCATTACGCTTCTTTTCGACGATCAATTAGTACAGCTAGTAAGATTACAAGTCCTTTTACAACTTGTTGGAAGAAAGAAGATACACCTAATAAATTTAAACCGTTATTTAGTACGCCAATAATAAGCACACCGATGAATGTACCAACAATCCATCCTCTTCCACCTGAAAGACTCGTTCCTCCTAACACAACTGCAGCAATTGCATCTAATTCGTAAGAAGTACCAGCAGTCGGCTGTGCAGAATCTAACCTTGATGTTAAGACAATACCTGCAAGCGCTGCCAAAATTCCGGAAAGACCGTAAATCATTACTTTAATTCTCGTAACATTAATACCTGATAAAGCTGCCGCTTCTTCATTCCCACCAATCGCAAACGTACGGCGACCAAACGTTGTTTTCTTTAAAATAAAGTACAGTACTGCAAAAGCGATCATCATTGTAACGGCTGGCACAGGAATACCAAGGAAATAACCACGGCCAAACATTTGGAACATTAAATGATCACCAAGACCAGTGATCGGACGTCCGTCCATATAAACAAGCGTCAACCCGCGAAAAATAGTCATTGTTGCTAAAGTCGCAATAAACGGAGCTACTTTTCCCTTCGCAATAATGATACCGTTTACAACCCCCATTACAAGACCTGCTAATAATCCAACTGCCATTGCAAGGAACGGATCCATGCCACTTGCCATCATTCCGGCAACAAGTGCACTTGATAATGCTAAAATAGAACCTACCGATAAGTCAATACCCCCTGTTAAAATAACGAAGGTCATTCCAAATGCAATGAGTGCATTAATCGATACTTGGCGCAGTATATTAAATAAATTTGGAATTTCAATAAATGCTGGATTTAAAGCTGTAATTACTACGATAATTAATACTAATCCAATTAAAGAACCAAGTTGTTGTAATACATTCCCCTTCTTAGCCATATCTTACTCTCCCCCTGTAGCTAGTGCCATAATAGACTCTTGCGATGCCTGATCTTTCTCTAAAATACCACCGATTTTCCCTTCATGAATGACGAGAACTCGATCACTCATTCCTAAAACTTCTGGAAGCTCAGACGATACCATAATAACGGCATCTCCTTGCTCGGTAAGCTTATTCATAATAGAGTAAATTTCTTTTTTAGCCCCAACATCTACACCTCTCGTTGGTTCATCTAAAATGAGTAACTGCGGATGAATACCTAACCATTTTGCAATTACAATCTTTTGCTGATTTCCACCAGAAAGAGATTTTACAGCTTGCTCTCCGTTTGCTGCTTTCACATTAAGAAGCTTCATCATATCCTCTGTAAACTGCTGTTCTAAACCTTTATTAACAACGCTTCCCTTTGAAAGACTTTCTAAATTTGGTAAAGCTAAATTTTCACGAATCGAAAAATCTAACACAAGCCCTTCAGATTTTCTATCCTCTGTAATAAAGGCAATTCGTTGTCTAATCGCATCAATTGGACTATCAATTTTTACTTCTTGCCCATTCATAAAAATTTGTCCTGAATCAAGCGGTTCATATCCAAATATTGCTTTCATAATATCCGTGCGACCAGCGCCCATCAAGCCCGCGACACCAAGGATTTCACCTTTTCTAACTTGAAACGAAACATTTTCAAATTTCCCCTTTTTCGTTCCGTTACGCATTTCAAAAATCACTTCGCCAATTTGACTATTTCGTTCTGGATAACGTTCACCAATACTTCGGCCTACCATCATGCTAACTACTTCATCAAATGACGTTTCCGGAATTAACCTTTTCCCTACATATTCTCCATCACGTAAAATCGTAATGGCATCACATATTGAAAAAATTTCTTCCATTCGGTGTGAAATATAAACGAATGAAACGCCCTCTTTACGTAATTTATTAATAACAATAAACAGCGTTTCAATTTCGCGATCTGTTAATGCCGCTGTAGGCTCATCCATAATAATAACGCTTGCATTTGTCATTAATGCTTTAGCAATTTCAATAATTTGCTGTTGTCCAACCGATAGTTCACCTGCTAGCATAGCACCTCTCACATGCAGACCAAGATCTGCCAATTGCTGCTGGGCAATCGCATTCATTTGACGCGTACGTAAAATGCCCGTTTTCCCATACATTAACTCTTTTCCAAGAAACATATTTTCAGCTACCGTTAAATTCGGTAATATGTTCAACTCTTGATGGATAAATGCAATACCGTACTCTTCCGCTTCTTTCGCATTTTTAAAAGTTCGTTCTTGTCCATCAATTGTGACTGTTCCACTGTCTTTTTTATATACACCTGTTAGAATCTTCATGAGCGTCGATTTCCCCGCTCCATTTTCCCCCATCAATGCATGGACTTCTCCTGTTTCAATCATAAACTGTGCGTTTTTTAGAACAGGATTACCACTGAACGCTTTTGAAATGTTTTTCATTTCAATATGCATTCTTATCACATCCCTTTATTAAAAAATCACGCCTGCATGTAAAATAACATTCGCATAAGGCGTTGCTTCTCCTGTACGAATAATCGCCTTCGCTCTCTTTGTATGCTCTTTAAATTCCTTATGAGACACATATTCAAATGCTGGCTCTATTAATCGCATCTCAACTTCTTTATTTACCTCTGCATTATTCATAATAACTTCTTCTGCTAACGTCACTTTTTCAATTGCCATATCATCAGCAACAACTTGTAATACGTCTAAAAAACTAGGTTTTCCGATTTCAACTGCTAAATCAATTCGTTTTACTCCATCAGGAATAGGTAACCCGCAATCAGCAATTACAATCGTATCTGTATGTCCAAGTGAAGCAAGGACTGCCGCGATTTCACTATTTAATACACCGTGCTTTTTCATCCAACAATCACCTGCACTTCACGTACTCTATCTCTCGTTGGCATACCGCCCTGTGCCCCAAGTTTCGTTACAGAAAGACCACCAGCAATATTTGCAAAACGAATTGCCTTTTGAAGTGTTACTCCTTCAGAAAGCGCAACTGCTAACGCACCGTTAAATGTGTCACCTGCTCCAGTCGTATCTACTACATCTACAGCAATACTTGGAACTTGAACAACTTCCGTTCCATTATGGAATCGAACACCGTTAGACCCTTCCGTCACCAATAGCTTATTTGGATATTTCGCAAGTAACTCTTCAATTGGTGATGTGAAATCATTTAATACGATGCGACATTCATGTTCATTCGGCGTAATATAAGTCGCTTTTTCTAAAATATCTTCTGATAAAAATTGTGCTGGAGCCGGATTCAACATAACTGGAATTTTATGCTCCTCACAAATAGACAGAACGTATTTTACTGTTTCAAGCGGAATCTCTAGTTGAAGAACAACCATATCAGCTTTTACAAGAAGGTCTTTTGAACGCTCTACAATCGACTCATTTACAAGAGCATTTGCTCCTTGTACGACAACAATACTGTTATCCTCTTCTGCTAAAACGATATGAGCAATTCCTGTCGTTCTATCTGTAACCGGTACCACATAGTCGATAAAAACGCGTTCGTTCTCTAAATTTTTTCTAACTACTGTTCCGTAATCATCATTTCCTACTGCACCAACCATCGCTACATTTGCTCCTAATCTAGCTGCAGCAACTGCTTGGTTCGCCCCTTTCCCTCCTGGGATCGTATGAAACGCTTCACCAATTACCGTTTCTCCTGCTTTCGGCCGTATTTTTGAAACAGCCACTAAGTCCATTGAAATACTACCTACTACTGCAATATTTGGCATCTGTCTCATCTCCTTACTTCGTTGTATTTCGTTCTATAATTTCAATCGGTAAAGGATAGTGTTTCTCTTCTAATGGATTTCCTTCCATCTGCTCTAACAACAATTCTGTTGCAACTTTCCCCATTTCATAAATTGGCTGTGCAACAGTTGTAATAGATGGATACATCATTTCTGTTAAAGAAATTCCATCGAATCCGATAATTTGTAGCTCTTCTGGAATAGAAATTCCCTTTTGAAGTGCAGCCTTTACAACGCCGATTGCAATTAAATCATTCCCAGCAACAATTCCATCAATATGCGGATATTCTTCCAATAATTCCACCGTGACCTGTTCACTATTTGCTGGATCAAATGTACTCTCTGCAATCATATAAGAAAGATTATTTTGCGTAATAACGTCTACAAAACCTTCAAAACGTTCGTTAGCTGTGCTCACATCACGCGGTCCGCGAATATGTGCAATATGTTTACACCCTTTGTCTATTAATAACTTTGTCGCCGCCTGACTCCCTGCATAGTTATCTGCATATACAGTAGGAATGCGCTCATTAAACATACGGTCAATCGCAACAACTGGAATAGACAAATTCATGTAATTAACACTATTTTGTGGATTCGTTGCCACAATAAACCCATCCACATTATTTTGTCTAAGCACATCAATGTATTGTTTCTCTTTTTCTAAACTTTCATCAGAGTTACAAAGAACAACTGTGTAACCTTGCTTATATGCTACATCTTCTACGGCACGTGCAACTTCTGGAAAGAATGGATTCACGATATTTGGAACAACTAAGCCAATTAAACGAGATTTTTTATTGTATAAAGAACGTGCTACTGTACTAGGTTTATAATCTAGCATTTCAATTGCTCGCTCTACTTTTTTTAATGTATCCTCATGAACATATCCATTTTTATTTAACACTCTGGAAACGGTCGCAACAGATACCCCTGCTAATTTTGCAACGTCTTTAATCGTACTCATTCTCTTTTCTCCTCATTTCATGTAACCGTTTACAGAAAATAATATAACGCATTTATAAAAATACGTCAATCATTTCTCACTAAAAAGCTTTTAAGGTTATACTCAAAAAAGCATCGCCATAGGGCGATGCTTTTTCATTACGAATATGATACCGTTTGTTCTTTCTCTTCTACAGCAGGCTCTTCAGCACCTTTTTTACGGTCAGACAGTTTAATTTTCTGTAAGAAAATCGTAAAGATAGCACCTACTACGATAAATACCAATCCTGTTAAGAATACAGTATGAAGTGAGTCTACTAAAGAGCTTTTCAAAATTGGTACGATGCTATTAGAAAATGTTTCTGGCATTTGTTTTAATGCCTCTGGACTAAATAGCATAGAATATAAACTTTGTGGATCTGTATGAATCATATCTTTAAATTTTGTTACCATTTGTCCCGCTTCTTTTGGGAATGTGTCTAATACAGGTACTAATTTATTTGTTAACGTTGTACCTGAAGTATTATTCATAATTGATCCTAAAATTGTAATCCCAAAAGTTCCACCGATTTGACGGAAGAATTGACTTGATGATGTTACAACGCCAAGATCTTTTTTCGGGAAGCTTTCTTGTAATGCTAATGTTAATATCGGCATAACAAGACCCATTCCTAAACCGATAACCATCATATAAGAAGTAGCGGTAAGCTTAGTTGTATGCATATCCATCGTTGTTAATAGCCAGAAACCACCAGCCATAATAAGCATCCCTGTAATAATTTGTGGTTTCACACCAATTTTTAATACAAGTTGACCACCGATAATACTCATAACGATCATTGTAATCATCATCGGTGTCATAATCGTTCCTGATTCAGCAGCACTTACGCCTACAATTCCTTGCATAAAGAACGGTACGAACATAATTGCTCCAAACATTCCGATACTCATAAAGAAACCGATCGCATTCAGTAGTGTAAATGTACGGTTTTTAAAGAAGTGCATCGGTAAAATTGGTTCTTCAGCCTTCGTTTCAACGATAATAAAGCTAACAATACCAATGGCAGCTAGTGCAAACAACCCGATAATTTGCCAAGATCCCCATGCATAATCTTTCCCGCCAAACGTTAACGCAAGTAATAAACTTACAACACCGAGAATCATCGTGAAGATTCCAGCGATATCAATTTTAATTGGTCCTGTTTGTTTATGTGCTTTTAATCCCATTGCAATAAAGATTGTCGCTAAAATACCAACTGGTAAGTTAATATAGAATACCCATCTCCAGTTCACTGCGTCTACAATCCAACCACCAACTTGTGGTCCAATTACAGAAGCAAGACCGTATAAAGCGCCAAAAATCCCTTGCCATTTAGCACGTTCTTTTCCCGTGAACATATCTCCGATAATAATCATAGCCATTGGCATCATAATACCGCCACCAAGACCTTGAATACCACGGAAAATAATTAATTCTGTCATACCGTTTGCCATACCACATAACGCTGAACCAACCATAAAGATAATTAGTCCTGCTATATATACGTTACGACGCCCAAGTAAATCCGCTAATTTACCTGCAATCGGTACAACCGTTGTTGATGTTAACATATACGCTGTTGTTAACCATGTCATTAAACTTAATCCGCCTAGTTCACCGACGATACGCGGCATTGCTGTACCAACGATTGTTCCGTCCAATGCAGCAAATAGCATTGCGATTACTAAACCGATTAACAACAACTTTCTATTCTGATTTTCTTGTTGCTCCATGTAATCTCCTCAATTCCTCTTAGTTTTTCTCTTTTTTCTCTTTTTTCTCTTGTGTCCCGCAAATAATTGTTTCTAGCTTTTCAAAGAGGCGTAACAAATCTTCCCTCTCTTGTAATTCTAAGTGTGAGAAGTATTTTGCAATATGCTCATTACGAGCCGCCATCGCTTCTTCTACTGTAGCTTTCCCCTTTTTTGTTAGCTCAATGATAACAACGCGGCGATCATTATCGTCGTGATAGCGCTCTACTAATCCATGATCAATTAAACGATCAATCATTACTGTAATCGCGCTCGGTTTCACGTACATTTTCTCCGCCAATTTTGTCGCTCTTGAAGCTCCGTAATGATCTAAAATCTTTAAAATATAAAACTGCGGTGGTGTAAGTCCTGATGCTTGCATTTGTTCTAATAGCTCTGTTTGCATTTTCTTTCCTATAGCGAATGTAAGAGCTTGAATCTTATCAATATGAGTCATATCATTTGGCATGTTATCCACCTCTTATTTAAGCAATAAAATATTTAACGTATTTAAATATTAATCCCACAAACAAAATACGTCAACAACTTTCTTTATAAAAACGTTTACATTATTGTCACAAAGTTGTATGATTTTCGTCGAAGTTAATATTGACAGTCACGGAGAATCGGAGTATATGGCTATGAATCATAAAAAAGGGAACTTTTTTATATTTCATAGCCTTTTTGTATTCTCTCTGTCTTAAAACGCTTCCAATTAATTAGGGGAGGATTTTCATTTTATGTTTTTCACACAATTATTTAAACCTGCGCCCCGCGCAGAACGCTTACCAGCTGATCGCACTGATAGCGAATACCGCAAATTGCGTTTGCAAGTATTCTTAGGCATCTTCATCGGTTATGCGGGTTACTACTTTGTTCGAAAAAACTTTTCACTCGCAATGCCATACTTAATCGAACAAGGCTTTAGTAAAGGGGAACTTGGGGTTATCCTTTCAGCAGTATCTATCGCTTACGGATTAAGTAAATTTCTTATGGGTATCGTATCCGATCGTTGTAATCCTCGCTACTTTTTAGCAGCTGGGCTATTTTTATCCGGTATCATTAATATTATTTTCGGCTCATTTTCTTTCATTACAACGAGCATTATACTTATGTTTGTACTTCAGTTTTTAAATGGATGGGTACAAGGTATGGGGTGGCCTCCTTGTGGTCGTACGATGGTTCACTGGTTCTCCGTCAGTGAACGTGGTACAAAAATGTCTATTTGGAACGTCGCTCATAATGTCGGCGGCGCGCTTATGCCCTCTCTCGTTACATTAGGCTTATATTTCTTTGCAAATGACTGGAAAAGTATATTTTACTTCCCAGGTATTCTTTCAATTTTAGTGGGGATTTATGTATTAATTACGATGAGAGATACACCTCAATCTTGCGGATTACCTTCTATTGAAGAACATACTGGGGAATATCCATCAGATGAAAAAGTAGCGGACCGTGAACGCGAACTTTCGGTAAAGGAAATTTTATTTACATACGTATTAAACAATAAGTTTTTATGGCACATCGCTATCGCTAACGTTTTTGTTTATTTCGTTCGTTACGGCGTTGTAGACTGGGCTCCTACTTATTTAGTTGAAGAAAAAAGCTTTACTCATAGTAGCTCACGTACAGCTTATGCTCTATATGAATGGGCTGGTATTCCAGGTACGCTTCTTTGCGGATGGATGAATGATAAACTATTTAAAGGACGCCGTGCACCTGCTGGTATTTTATTTATGGTCGGTGTATTTATCGCAGTTCTTGTTTACTGGCTAAACCCTCCTGGTAATCCAATGGTTGATAGCATCGCACTTGTCGCAATTGGATTTTTAATTTACGGACCTGTTATGTTAATTGGCCTACACGCTCTTGACTTAGCACCAAAGAAAGCTGCTGGAACTGCCGCTGGGTTAACTGGGTTCTTCGGTTACCTAGGCGGAGCTACTTTTGCTAGTGCAGCTATGGGCTTTATTGTAGATGGATTCGAATGGGACGGCGGATTCATTTTGCTACTTGCTTCTTGTGTGCTTGCAATGTTCTTCCTTGCTCTTACTTTAAATACAGGATCTACTAAATCAAAAGAAGTTTAAACAAAATATAATGTGTAGAAAAAATAAACATAAAAATAGCTCTCAGCATTTACTTACATGCTAAGAGCTATTTTTTATTTATCGTTCTTCTCTTGCTATTTATATTAATCATTTCCCTTCTATTCATACGATTAAAACATTTGCTGAAACATCTTTATTAAAACAGCTAACATAACAGATCCAGCAAATCCACCTAAACAAATTAAACTTACCCCTTGGCTATAAGACAAATTTTGAAATGATTTCATACCTTCCATCCTCCCTATATCCCCTTTGATATTCTTATTGTATCAATGGGAAAAATTTCATAACATCGATTTCGCTGACAGCTAACTTACAAATTTGTAAGTTAACAATCTTCCTCTAAACTTATATCTAGTATGTACATAATCTCCCCCTCTATACATCAAAAAAGACCTCGAATTATATCAAGGTCTTGCTTACATCACAGAATATCTCACTCAATTTATTTTATCCCGCTATTCGCCGGGCAGTAAGACCCCCACCTCAAAATTCAGTGAAAGCAAAGAAGTTAGGTGGTGGATGAACAAAACCCCCACTGATTAAAGCTTCACTTTATAATCATCACCGGGCATTTCACACGTTTTGCTATTTTATGACTTACACTACCAAGCACCATTTCTTGCAGTGTATTTAGCCCTCTACTCCCAGCAATAATAAGATCTATATCTCCTGTATTTACATATTGAACAATCGTATCTCCTGGATCGCCATGTAGAATCGTAATTTTGTAGGAAATGTTCTCTTTCTTTAATAAACCCTCAATCTCTTTTAATTTATCTTTTCGACTAGCTGATATTGTTTCTAAATCCGTTTGTCCTTGTATAATATCTGACTTTGCCGTTCTATTATCTACTACGTACACAACTTCAACATGTGTTTCTTCGTTAAATTTCGCAATATATGTTGCATGCTCGGCTGCTCGAAGTGCATGTTCAGAACCATCGCATGCTAATAAAATTTGTTTGTACATATGCTGAATCCCCTTTTCGTTATCCTACCCGTATTATATAATAAAGCCCCCTAAAAAGGAGGCTTCTAACTAGCAATTCTCTTATTATAAGTAGCTAAATTCGCAACGAGCTTCGAGCTACGTTCATTTAACCCTGTGATCCTTACTTTCACACCGTTCTGTTCATACTTCATTATAACTTTATCAATTGCCGCTACTGCTGAATCATCCCATACGTGTGCGTTAGTAAAATTCATCTCAATTTCTTTCACATCTTCATTGTATGAAAAAGCATTTATATACTCTGCCGTAGATGCGAAGAATAGTTGGCCGTGAATTTCGTATATTTTCTTATTTTCAATATACAAATGTTTCACGTGAATCTTTGCCATATTGAATGCAAATAAAACTGCACTAATTATCGTTCCGATAATTACACCTAATCCTAAATTATGTGTAATTAGGACAATCACAACTGTTACAATCATAACAAAAGCATTCCCTTTTGGTACCTTATGAATTGTCGCTACAGAGTTCCAATCAAACGTCCCAATCGAAACCATAATCATAACTGCAACTAAAGCTGCCATCGGAATATGAACAACGTAATCACCTAAAACAAATAGCAATACGATTAAAAAACCACCGGCTACAAACGTCGATAATCTCCCGCGACCACCTGATTTAATGTTAATAACAGATTGTCCAATCATTGCACATCCTGCCATTCCTCCGAAGAAACCAGCAACAACGTTCGCAATCCCTTGTCCACGTGCCTCTTTATGCTTATTACTTTCCGTATGTGTCATATCGTCTAAAACCGACGCCGTTAATAATGACTCTAGTAAACCTATAATCGCTAGCATAACTGAATACGGTAAAATAATTGCTAATGTCTCAAGTGTAAATGGAACATCAGGAATACTAAAGAACGGTAATTCTTTCGGTAAGCTTCCCATATCCCCTACTGTTTTTAACTGTAATCCGCTCATAAGTGCAATGCTTGTCACAATAATAATTGAAATAAGTGTAGACGGAACAGCCGTCGTAATACGTGGAAATAAATATATAATTGCAAGTCCTAATGCGACAAGTGCATACATTTGCCAAGTTGCATTTTTAAAATGCGGCAATTGCGCTGTAAAAACTAAAATTCCAAGTGAATTTAAAAAAACACTCATAACGGATTTAGGAACAAACTTCATAAATGAGCTCAGCTTGAACACTCCAAAAATAATTTGAACAATACCTGTTAATATTGTCGCAGCAAATAAATATTGTAAACCGTGATCCTTCACAAGAGTGACCATTAATAAAGCCATCGCACCCGTTGCCGCCGAGATCATCCCTGGTCTTCCGCCGACAAACGAAATTGTAACCGCAATACAAAAGGCCGCGTACAATCCAACCGTCGGATCTACACCTGCAATAACAGAAAAAGCTATCGCTTCAGGAATTAATGCTAAAGCAACAACAATCCCCGATAGCACGTCCCCTCTCATATTTGAGAACCATTCATTTTTTATAGTTTGAAACAAAGTAACACTCCTCTACTCTTTTATCATTTGATTTTCTCCGTAAGAAAATCAAGGCCGACTGCACGAAGGCTATTATATAACGAGCAAAGGATGTTGTGCTATGTAAAAGTTTCCTAAAGAAAAGACGCTACCTTAGCAGTGTCTTTTCTCATTTCATTAATGTCCACCGTGACCTTGACCACTTTCCTGAACAATTTCTAACCTCTCATCCAATATACCTTGTGTTTCAAATGAGATATCACTAGTACTTCCTAATAGGAAACCATGGCTATACGGTCCAAGTGTTGGGTCATCCTTAAACTTCGGCTGAATAGTAGCAAGGAAGTCATAAACTGGTTGTTTTGCTTTTCCTTCCTCAAGCAAAACAACAGGGGCATGTTTACCCATATGTGAAAACGGTGCTCCCGCAATTGCTAAGTCTGGTGTTTTGCTTGAAACAAATGACAAACCGTGCCCCGGCTTTGTGAACCCCCAGCCAAATTTCGTTTTTTCATCTTTAAATTTTGCAAATGCAACCAAATTTTCTGTTGGAGTCTCTCCACTAATCCGTGTTACTTTTCCGTATTTACTTAACTCTTTTTCTACTTCTTTCGAAACGATTTTTTCTGGTCCTAACACATATATATTTGCTTTATCTTTTCTCATTTTTAATGCCTCTATTGTCGCTTCTGGCACTTTATTTTTTTCAGTATATAGAAGAGGTTCTGGCATATGAGAAATCCAATTTACAGCTGGTGTTGTATATAAACGTCCTTCTTCTTCAGACGAACCGATAATAACGCTATTTGGATAATTTCCTGTTATATCGGCATATTCTTTATCAACATCTTTAGCAAATTTAGCTGGGTCCGTTTCTTTTATTTGCTTTACTTTATATTCTTTTAATTGCTCTAGGCTAGATGCCCCTACATCCCCCATCACCATAATTTGCGTTCCATCTTTCGTTCCGAGCGGATTTAATCGTTTTATTTCTTTTAACGTCATTTCGGGTACCTTTTCTTTTTCTATAAATAAAATCGGTCCGTTATTCGGATGATGAATAAGATCCGCACTTGCAATACCTAATTGCCACTCGTTCACTGGCACTAAAATAATAGCGCCTGGCTGATTCTCTTTATGCGTTGCTGGCCATATCGTTTGCGAAGTTAATACTGCCATTTGCAGAGGATCATTTGTATTTAATCTCGTTACATTTTTTAAACTTGTCGTTAATAAATCATTCGATGCACCTTGATTCATTTCTTTCGGCGCAGTTACCTCCTGATTCATTTTCATTTCCTTTTGCTCTGTTTTCTTCTCTTCTGTAGATTCATGATTTTTATGATCTGTGTTCGTTTGTCCGCATGCCGCAAGACCGACTGCTGCAATTATTGTTATCCCAAAAATTCGGGTCATCTTTTTCACTATATCGCCTCCGTATTATTCGTTTTCGAGCCAATATTATTACCTAAAATGGAATTTCAACTTTACAATAACAAGCAATTCTGAAGAAATTATGCAGATGCATTATAATCTGCACCATTTCTTCATGATTTTGACTTACAATTTAAGTAATAACTACAAATGCGGAGGTACTCTATGATCGATATATTACTCGTAGATGATGAACCGAGAATGCTTGAATTATTAACGCTTTATCTTACTCCAATCGGATATAACTGCGTATGTGCAGTATCCGGAGAAGAAGCTATTTCACATATAGAAAATCGAAACTTCAAATTTGTTTTACTCGATATTATGATGCCAAAGATGGATGGATGGGAAACTTGCAAAAGAATTCGATCATTTAGTAACGTTCCTATCATTATGGTAACTGCTCGTGATCAAACGGTAGATGTCATCCAAGGGTTAAAACTTGGAGCAGATGATTACGTGACGAAACCATTCCACGAAGAGGAGCTTTTCGCAAGAATTGAAGCTGTTTTACGCCGAACGAATCAACGTACGCAAATCCAATATCAAGGCATTTTATGGGATGAGGCCAAGCACTTCGTTTCTGTCTATACTGAAGAACTTCTTCTCACTCCAATCGAATTTTCTTTACTCGGATTATTTTTACGTCATGTGAACTACGTATTAAGCCGTGATCAGCTCATTGAACGAATTTGGGGGTTAAATACAAATACAGAAGATAGAACAGTCGACTCACATATTCGTAATTTGCGTGATAAATTACGGAAAGTAAATTTCCCTATTGATCACCATTTAAAAACTGTATACGGAGTAGGGTATCGATGGATTGATATTGAAAACTAAGGAGCAAAACGATGAAGCGAATTTCTATTCAACTCGGATTTTATTTTCTAATTGTTACGCTTTTAATCGAAAGTGTTCTATTTGTCTTGCTTTATTATAGCCTTGTAAACAATAGAGTAAATGAAGAAATGACAGCTTTATTAAAGCGCGGAAATAGTCACCGAGATGTCCTTGAAAAGTATTTTGATAGGCAAACAATCTCCCATGTTGCTTTAATGGAATCCGAAGCTGAAACAACTGTTATTATTACAAATGCAAATAAGGAAATACTAGCTAAATCCAATGAAATAAATACTACTATAAAAAAACATATTGAAGGAATGCAAACACGAACAGATCATGATGGAGCAATTATAGAGAATCATTGGAAAACATCTAATTATATATGTACAGTTAGCCCAATTGTAGTGGCAGGAAAAACGGAAGGCTATGTATATATGTTTCTCGGGACGGAATCAATCGAAGAAATGGTCAACGGGCTCACACGGCAATTCATTATCGCTGGAGTCATTACTTTCCTATTAACAGCCATCACCATTTTTCTATTATCACGTGTGTTAACAAAACCATTGTTACACATGAAACAAGCGACTGAAAAAATGAGTAAGGGCGATTTATCAGTTTCATTAACGACTACTCGAAATGACGAAATTGGTGAACTAGCACAATCTATCCAAACTCTCGCAAATGATTTACATTATATGAAAACAGAGCGAAGTGAATTTCTAGCGAGTGTTGCTCACGAATTACGAACACCATTAACGTACGTAAGAGGTTATGCTGACATTGCATTAAAAGAAAGCACACCTCCAGAGCAACGTTTACGATACTTATCCATTATAAAAGACGAGTCTGATTATATTACAAACTTAGTCCAAGATTTATTTTCACTCGCTCAAATGGAAAAGCATAACTTTTTCATTCAAGTACAGGAAGTGCATTTACACCCCTTCCTTACTCGCATAGCCGAAAAAGTAAATGCCATGTATAAAGAAAGATACATTAAAGTTTCTTTCTCTTGTCCTCCTACACTGCTAATAAACTTAGATGAACAGCGATTTGAACAAGTTGTGGTAAACATTTTAAATAACGCTTATAGACATTCACAAGAGCATTCTCATATAAATATTTCTGTTACAGAAGAACATAAACGTATTTCCATTACAATTGAAGATGAAGGCGAAGGTATTCCGCCTGAAGACCTCCCTCACATTTTCGACCGTTTTTATCGAGTTGATAAAGCAAGATCACGAGCTACAGGCGGAACTGGTTTAGGACTATCTATCGTGAAAGAAATTGTAGAACTACACGGCGGGAATATTACTGTAACGAGCGAAGTCGATCATGGGTCTTGCTTTATCATTTCATTGCCATCTATATAGAAATACAACTATCATCAATTAACAAGTTCAGTTTTGATTTACAAAATCACATCATAATTAGCATATGAAAACGCCCAGAGTTCAAAAACTCTGGGCGTCTTTTATTGTCTTATTGAACTAAATTCTCCTTTAGCTTAAATCAAATTAAAGACAAAACTTAAACAAATTTCTAAACCTCTTAATTTTACACAATCTATTCTAAAATAAATCTTTAATTCTACTTAAAGCAACACACTTTATAATTTTAATGGTTTATAAGCCAATGCTTTATCTATAATTTCTCTGGCGGTTAATTCGTCATCGCTCCAGAAAATATAATCACCTATTTTAGGGTCAATAACAGACGATTCAACCATGTCCAACCAAATTGCCTGTTCCCATTCTTCTCCTTCCGTATCCATAAGTTTTTGAACCAAGGTAACTAACTCTTCTTTATTTAACTCACCTAACTTTATATTTTTATGATTAATAGCTCTTTTTACAATATATTCTGCACCGTAATCAGCAAAAAATAATTCTTTTGCATTTGGATAAGGAACACTATTTTCAAATACAATGAGTTTATGTTCAAAATCTTCCCCAAAATCTTGTAGCTCTTGAATTTCTAAAACTAATTTTAATAGTTTCTTTTCATCCAATTCTTCACTCCCTTTGTTCAAGACAACCACCTTAGTAATCTAAGTACATTTCTTTATACTTTCCATGTTCATTTCAACATAAAATTACAATTTCCCTTTTGAATTATCCAAATCAATATGTTATCCCTTATACTAATTGATATGTTAAGGACAGATAAACCTTAATATAACTAAGACTAAGAACAGACCAAATCAGATGTAATTTGGTCCGTTCATTAGTATGCTATTTCTTTTCCTTATAATATAAATTTACAAATTGCCCAAAACGTTTCGTATCCGTTAAAGTTAAATTAATTTCTGGATTCTTGTCTTGAAATAAAGGAACTCCAGAACCTAATATATGCGGTGTAATCGTAACGATATATTCATCAATTAGATTATTCTTAAAGAACTCTTTCAGTAAACTCCCTCCACCGACCATCCATATTTTAGATCCTTCCTGTGCTTTTAACCTTTTTGTAAACTCCACTACATCTTCATTTACAAACTCCACGTTTCCATTTGAACCTTTTTCTGAACGAGAAAAAACATAACATGCTTTATCTAAGTACGGGAATGTTTCCGTATGCTCTACTACATAATCGTACGTTCTTTTTCCCATGATTATTGTATCAATTGTCTCATACATTTCCGTATAACCGTTGTCTCCCTCTCCTTCCGTTTCCATTAACCACTGTAAATCATCATCTTCTTTCGCAATAAACCCGTCTAAGCTCGCTGCAATAAATAAAACAATTTCACGTGACATATCTTCTCCTCCTTACAGCTTCTATTGATAAAATCATCTTATAAGCACTATACTAACCATAAAACATGACAACTTATGTCATGTTAAAAAAGAAAAAGGTGATATCCTTGTCAAAAGCAAAACGTTTACTAGACATTCTTATATTTGCTTCTGCGAAAAGAAAATTTACAGCTCAAGAAATAGCTGATGAGTTCAATATATCCGTTCGTACTGTCCATAGATATATTTTAGATTTAAGCGATATGGGGTTACCCATTTACGCTGAACAAGGTCGCAGCGGAGGATATAAAGTATTAACAAACAGCATGCTTCCCCCCATTTTATTTACCGAAGAAGAAGCAGTCTCCATCTTTTTTGCTTTTCAATCTTTAAGCTACTACCGAGACTTGCCTTTTAATACAGAAATCAATTCCGTTACACATAAACTATATGGCTCTCTACAAAATGATGCGAAAGCTAAAGTTGATAAAATACGTTCTTATATCTCTTTTTGGAATCCGAAGAGAGCTATTGAGACACCTTTTTTAAACAAAGTGTTAACAGCGGCTATTGAAAATAAAAATTTACACTTTCAATACGAATCTAAATCGGGGATAAAAACAAAATATGTTCATCCTATCGGTGTATATGCTCACGATGGTTTATGGTATTTGCCATCCTATGAATTTAGTAGAAAAAAAGTATTACTTTATCGTGTTGATCGCATTCTTTCTATATTATCAACGGAAGAAAATGAAGATACATTCATGAATTTAGAAGAGTGGTTTGCCTCTAACTCTAACGTAGTACACAGTCCTACTCAGTTACATGTTTTACTGACAACAGAAGGCGTACGTCAATGTAAAAGCGTTCCTTACCTTGAAGAGTTCGTTGTAGTAACGGAAGACGGGACAGGACATATACATTCAACAATTGATAAAGGAGAAATCCATTTTATTACGCCTTTATTTTATAGACTTGGAAAAGATGCAAAAGTTTTAGAACCGAAAGAATTAATAGATGGTTTACGCATACGTGCGAAAGAAGTTTTACATATGTATGAAGACTAAAAAATCCCTCTTTTAAAAACATAAACACGTGAGCGCCCTATTCTCACGTTTTTACATTTCACTTCATTAATTCAATTGTTTCTGTAACTTTTATACTATCTTTTACAGATTGAACGATCGTACAGTTTTTCACCGCAAGTTGCAGCGCCTTGTCTAATTGCTCTTCTGTAATGTTTTGCGCTTTAATTTTATAGTGCAAATGAACACTTTCAACTGGTTTTGATAAAGCTTCACTTCTCCCAATTTCAGTTTCAATTGTAAACGTATCGTATGTAATACGTTTCTTTTCTAAAATCGTTCGAAAAACAATTGCACTACATCCTGCAATAGAAGAAACGAGTAATTGTAACGGTGAATACCCGTTTTCTTTTCCAATCGCTAAATGACCATACGATAAATCTGCTTCTATATCATCGTGTTTGATTGTTAGTTTCATTTGTTTTTTCCATCTCCACTTTCATCGGTTTCTTCCGTTTCTTACTCATATAATAATATATGTAGCAGAAAATGATAAATGGAATACCACAGTATAACGCCATTCGTTGTTCAGGAATAAACGCTAAACTAATAACAACGACGCTATTTGTAATTAAAGCTAAAATTGGAACAAGCGGGTATAGTGGTGTTCTATACTTTAAGTCCTCTAATTTTCCTCCGCCTTTTAAATACTGACTTCTAAAGCGAAGTTGTGATAAAGCAATAATGATCCAACTTGAAACAGCCGATAAACCAGCTATAGATAATAAGTACATATATACTGTATCTTCTGCAAGGAAGCTTGTTAATAAAGAAAGGCCCGCTACTGCAATTGTTACGACTAACGCTGTAATCGGAATACCACGTTTATTTACTTTCTTGAAAGAAGTTGGTGCCATTCCTTCATTTGCAAGTGACCATAGTATACGCGTTGCTGCATATAACCCTGAGTTCGCTACAGATAGAAGAGCTGTAATAATAACGAAGTTCATAATATCAGCTGCATATGGAATACCGATTTTATCAAATACAACTACGAATGGGCTTTCAATTATCCCTGCTTCTTTCCAAGAAATTAACCCTACTAAAATTGTCATTGTTAAAATGAAGAATAACATAATGCGCCATACTGTATTACGAATCGCACGTGGAATTGTTTTTTCAGGATTCTGACTCTCTCCTGCTGCAATCCCGATTAACTCTGTTCCTTGGAAGGAAAAGTTAACTGTAATCATCGTAAGAAGCACTGCAGCTAGTCCATTTGGGAATAGCCCACCATCACTTACAAAGTTAGAGAAAAGAGGCGCTGCTTCTTTTCCATCGTATGGTAAGAATCCTAGTAATGCGCTACCACCAAGTAGAATGAATGCAATAATTGTAACTACTTTAATACTAGAGAACCAAAACTCTAATTCAGCATAACTCTTCGCTGATATTGCATTTGAAGCATATAAAATAACTCCGAATACGAGACACCATACCCAAACATCAACATTCGGAAACCATCTTTTCATCATTAAACCGATCGATGTTAATTCTAATCCTACTGTTACTGCCCATCCAATCCAGTATAGCCAACCGATCATAAATCCAGTTCCTGGTCCAATAAACTTCGTCGCATACTTTTGGAAAGATCCTGAAACTGGCATTGCTACCGTTAGCTCTCCAAGACAAAGCATTGTTAAATACATAATAAATCCGCCCACTAAATATGAAAGGATGGCTCCCCCTGGTCCAGCCTGATTAATGGTGTAACCTGAACCAAGAAAAAAACCAGTTCCGATTACACCACCTAGTGCGATCATAAATAAATGTCTACTCTTCATCGTACGATGTAATTGCTCATTCGTTGTTTGCTGCATCTTAATCCTCCCCCTACAAGTACCCCTATCTC
>NZ_JBFPJH010000250.1:0-4995 GCF_040838255.1 Bacillus sp. C30
CCTCTATACCCATGATTTATCATTAATCTTTTCATGGTTTTCTATTTTTTAACACATCATTTAAAAGAATCTGTCCCATCATCATTACAAAGCTACCCCTAGTTTTTGTGTAATAGTTATTCAGATTTAACAAATAATTGTTCCCTGGAACATATGTGATTACAAACCCTTTGTTCTTTTCTTTAGGGAATGGAATGTATATGTTTTTAACATCTGGCTGTATAGCTGGAATGTCTTTCGAAAACAAACCATTTAATTTCGTTAAAAACGTCTTTCCATTAGAGATAGGTTGTATTTTCTCAGCCCTGTTAACACCATTTTTATTTTTACTTGAATCTATTCCCCATACAATTACACCACCAGAAACACAAGAAAAAAATGACACGCTTTTTTCATAATTCTCTTTATCATCTTTTGAAAGAACACTAATCGTACAATCTGTTTTACATTGAAATGTAAGGAAGATATTCTCTTCTTGCTGTTTCATGATCATATGTTGGATGTATGAAAAACCTTCTTGTTCAAACCTTGTAAAAATCTTCTCCGCATTCTCCAAAGTAAACTTTCTCCTTCTCTATTTTTTAATAAAATGATGAAAAGAGTAGATCAAATCAAACAAACTTTGTATGTGAAGTGAATTTTTAAAACTCTAATGCATTTGACTTTTTCTTTATTGTATTCACTTCCTGAGAAAGCCCGGTACATTCATGAAAAGCGAAATGCTTACATCCTATACATTTTTTTGTATTCAAATGTCTTAAAGCATAGTTGATGGCTTCTCCGGTATGATCAAAAAAGTTTTCTTCTCCAATCTCAGCGTACAATCCATTCTTATCTAGAGTTGTCTTTAACTCGGATTGAATTCCTGAAATGAGAAGTATGCCACCTTGCTTTTTAAAATGCTGAACAATATTCCTAAAGTAAGACTCTCCTGTTGTATCAATAAAAGGAACTTTTCCCATACGCAAAATTAAAACTTTGGGTTTATAATGAATGGTCGCTAAAATGTTTTGTTCAAATGTTTGAGCAGCTCCAAAGAATAATGGTCCTTCTATTGTATAAATACTAATTTGTGGACAATCATGAGCTTTATTTACCACATGTGGTAACAATTTTTCATGCTTCCTTGTATGATCAGGAAGCACTTTAGATATGACAAGCATGTTGCTCATACGTTTTGTAAATAAAATAACAGCTAAAATAAGTCCAATTTCCACAGCTGTTGTCAAACTTGTAAATACAGTCAGTAGAAATGTTACAAGTAATACAAGAGAATCCCCTGTCTTCATTTTAAGTATGTGAATAAAATGTTTTTGCTCACTCATGTTCCAAGCTACCACCATTAAAATGGGAGCCATACTAGCAAGTGGAATATGCGAAGCGTATGGAGCTAATAGTAGAAGTGTGAATAACACAAATACCCCGTGAATAATTCCTGACATCGAAGATGTAGCTCCACTCTTAATATTGGTTGCTGTTCGAGCAATCGCTCCAGTTGCCGGAATCCCTCCAAATAACGGGGTAACAATATTGGCAATGCCCTGACCAATCAGCTCTTTGTTACTGTTGTGCTTACTATTTGTCATACCATCTGCCACGACAGCGGATAAAAGAGATTCTATACCACCCAACATTGCAATAACAAATGCAGGGCCAATTAACTGTTTGATACGCTCTACTGTGATTTCTGGTATATCAAACTGAGGAAGTGTATTGGGAATCGTACCATACGCTGTACCAATAGTAGGCACATGACCTGAGAAAAATATAGTTGCAATGATAGTTGAAATTACAACACCTACTAATGAACCAGGTACTTTAGGTGAAATTTTTGGTGTTATGAGTATAACAAAAAAGCAAATCAAAGCAGTTATAACACTGTAAAAATTGGTAGTACCGATATGAGTGAAGATTTCCTGCAGGTTTGCTATAAATTCCTCGTGTTTTTTTATACCTGTTAGACCTAAAAAACTAGCAATTTGTCCCGTAAAGATAATGACGGCAATACCTGACGTAAAACCAATTGTTACAGGACGTGGGATAAATTTAATTAAAGATCCCAGTTTAAAAATTCCCATAAGACATAAGATAATTCCGGCTAACAAACCAGCAAGTAGTAAATTTTCATATCCATAGGTAATGACAATGCCTAAAAGAATTGGAACAAAGGCACCTGTAGGTCCCCCAATTTGATACTTTGAACCACCAAATAGCGAAATGAGTATTCCGGCAATACATGTTGTATAAATCCCATACTCTGGTTTAACACCAGAGGCTATTGCAAAAGACATAGCAAGTGGTATCGCAACAACTCCAACAATCATTCCTGACAGAAGATCCTTTTGAAAATGTCCCAATGAATATCCTTCAAACCTTCCCGTAAATAATCCTCTCATTACAAACCCTTCTTTTCTATTTATAATAAATCTGGATTACAAATGTATTTCTCGTTCCTTTATAGAGGAGATTTTCATTTTTACAAAATAAAACATTATCCTAATATTTACTATACGTTTTTCTTAAATGACGATCTAATTTACCTACATTTCCACCTTGTTGTACGTAGGATTTCAACCTTTCCGCTAGAAGTTCTCCGGCTCGACTATCTAGCTTCTTCGTATCAATAAACGATGTAATCCTTACCTTATCTGGAGTCATATCTCTACGAAACATCTGTCCTGGGATTTCACTCCAAAAACGATTCCATTCATCTAATAATCCAATTTGATCAAATAAAAAACCTTGAATCCCACATAACCAAGCTGTACAAGCTGTATTTCTTTTTTGACATCCAACTCCATCTTGTAAATGTTGGCATGAAAAACAACAAGAATTCCCGCTTTTAATACAAACTTTACAAACATGATGAGCTCCTATTGAGTGGAAAATTTCAATCCCATGTTGGATGATATCTTCTTTCTTAACTTCACTACTCAACTTCCCCCTCCTTAACTATCGTTTCACTTTCTGTTTCGTCTAGCTCTTCTAACATTGAAATCGTATCGATTAAATGGTTGTTAAAAATCTTCCGTGCAACCACCAGTAAATCTACAATCATAGGGTCTCGTAGAGAATATAAAACTCGTTTTCCATCTTTCGTACCAACGACAATGTTTTTTGAACGTAGTACACTTAATTGTTGAGAAACAGCTGAACCTTCCTTGTTAAGGATGGTTTGAATTTCATTTACACTTCTTTTACCCTCTGACAATAGTTCTAGAATACCTATTCGCAAAGGATGTGATAAAGCTTTAAAAAAATCAGCTTTAAATTGTTGCATTTCATTTCCCATTAAAACACCTTCTTATTTTTAATTAAAAACCCAAAAGTATCATATACATCTTCAGATGTTTGAATATGTATATGATACTTCTAGAAATTCGAAATTTCAATACAAACTTTAAAATGTTTCCCGTAACAAAAACGACCGTTTTTGTTACAATTATTGTTCTTGAGTTATGAAGCTAAGCTAACTAGCAATCTCAGTGTAACAAAAATATGTAACAAAATAAATTTGTAACAATATCTATTTCATAACGTTTTTGATACAATAAAACTGAAAAAAAGGAGGAATTATATGAAATTTGGATATATGCGTGTATCTACCATTGACCAAAATTTAGACCGCCAGGAGCAGCAGCTAAGAGATGCTGGGTGCGAGCGTATGTTTTTTGAAAAAGTAACAGGAACCAAGCGAGATCGTCTTGAGTTAAATCGTATGTTAGATTTTCTACGTAATGGAGATACAGTAGTAGTAACAGACTTGACTCGACTTTCACGTTCTACAAAGGATTTAATTGAGATTGCCGAACTCATTTCTCAAAAAGGGGCAAACTTGAAAAGTTTAAAAGAGTCCTGGCTTGATACAACAACAGCACACGGGAAAATGCTCTTTACTGTTTTTGCAGGTATTGCTCAATTCGAAAGAGATTTAACCTCAGAACGAACAAAAGAAGGAATTGTGGCAGCAAAAAAACGAGGTAAATATCCTGGTAGACCATCTGTAGATAAAGAAAAATTAAGTTATGCATTTTATTTAATGGAACAAGGAGCAAATATCACAGAGGCTGCTGAAAAATCTGGTATATCTAGAATGACCATTTATCGAAATATGAACTAATACAAAATGACGTATACTTTGTGACTCAGTAAGTTTAATTATAAAATATTTTGTGTAAAAGGATGGATTCCAAGATAAATATGAACACTAAAAACAGACTAACAATTTTAACAATTGATGAAATTAATCGTCTTTATAGTAGACCTGTATTTACACCTAAAGAACGTGTGCAATACTTTTCGCTTTCACAAGTAGAAAAGGAATTATTATATACTTTACGTTCTATAAAGTCTAAAGTGCATTTTATTCTTCAACTTGGATATTTCAAATCAAAACATTTATTTTTTCAGTTTAAATTATCTGAGGTCCAAGAAGATATTCAATATATTTTAAAAGTCTATTTTAAAAATGAGTCATTTGGAGATTTTGGATCGATTGATAAAAAGACACGATCTACTCATAAAAAATTAATTCTTAAAATATCTAATTACCGTATTTGTGACTCATATTATCGAGGTGTTTTACAAGAAAAAGCCCGTAGGTCTGCAACAGTAAGTGGAAAACCTATTTTTATTTTTCGTGAATTACTCAATTATTTAATAGAAGAACACATTATTATTCCTGCGTATAGTTTTATGCAAGATATTGTAGGAACTGCTATTACATCTGAAGAACAACGACTCATCACAATTATACAAAATCATCTATCTGAAACAGATAAACAGCATTTAGAAGAATTATTATATAATTCTTCTGGATTATATGAAATTACTAAAATAAAACATCAACCAAAAGATTTTAGTATAAATGAAATGAAGCGCGAAATTGAATGTGGGAAAGAAATTCATTCTCTTTTTCAACTGGCCAATACAATTTTGCCTCAACTAAATATTTCTAACGAAAGTATTAAATACTACGCTTCTTTAGTAGAATAT
>NZ_JBFPJH010000251.1:0-4975 GCF_040838255.1 Bacillus sp. C30
GATGGGGCTGGGGTGGAGGCTCGTGGGGCGGAGGATTTTTCCCAGGAAGTTTTGCTGGAGGCATGTTAGGTGGGCTTACAGCTGGCGCATTAACGGGTGCAGCAGGTGGAGGCTACTATCCAGCACCGTACCCAGTAACATATCCAGCACCATATCCAATGCCATACCCGGGTTATCAGCAAATACCATATCAGTATTAAACTAAAAAAGAGGATATCCTCTTTTTTAGTTTAATGCTTTATTTATAAAATATTTCCAAAAACAAGGTGAAAATATGTTAATATTTTGTTATTATAATTCAATATGTTAAATGCAAATTTTGGCTTTATCCCGCTATTTGTGGGTAGTAAAACCCCCACCTCAAAATTCAGCTGGAACAAAGAAGTTAGGTGGAAGCCCTGCTACCCGTAAAAGCACGATTGGTGATCAGTTGGGATGAACAAAACCCCCACTGATTAAAGTTTCACTTTATATTATTATTCGTGAATCGCTGCATTTTGTATATTAATCTCTATTTCATTATGTATCGGCAGTTAGATTTATATCTTGACATTTAATGAAATAAAAGAGGTTAGGTGTGAGGTCGTATTAGTAGGGAGCAGAGGCTAATAGTGATGAAATTGTCACTTTACAAATTCAAAGAATGTAAGAGAATACTGTATAATAAGCTTAGATAAGTAGAGAGATGAGAAGCTTCTACTATAATTAAAACAGCACCATATTGCTTTTTTTTATAAATAATATTATGTTATTTTAATCGGCCTATTTAGAAAAAATTTGTGATTTATCCCGCATTAACGGGCAGTAAGACTCCCAACTCAAAATTCGGTGAATGTGAGGAAGTTAGGTGGGAGATAAAAGCCCGATTGGTGAAGGCTAATAATCAGTGGGGGATGGACAACCCCCCCCACTGATTAAAGTTTCATTTTATGTAAAGGCGTATTGTTAGAAAATGAAATATCTCTATTTCTATGAAGAGAAACGAGTTGTGTTTTAGTCAGATAGGAAGCAAGGAGAGGTGCGCATGCTAGAACAAAGAGGTCATGCATTATATGACTCTTCATTGCAAGATTTAAAATTAGCATTAGATGAGTCTTCAATTGTTGCTATTACAGACCGAAATGGTCTTATTACATATGTGAATGAAAAATTTTGTAAAATCTCAAAATATAAAAGAGAAGAGTTAATAGGAAAAGATCACCGTATTTTAAATTCCGGATATCATCCGAAAGCATTTTTTCAAATCCTATGGAAGCGTATTTTGAGTGGAAAAGTCTGGACGGGGGAAATTCGAAATCAAGCAAAAGATGGTACGTATTATTGGGTTAAAACAACAATTGTTCCATTTTTAAATGAAAAGGGAGAACCTTATCAATTTATTGCAATTCGAAATGATATAAGTAGTAGGAAAGAAGCAGAACAAAGATTACGATTAAGCGAAAGTCGTTATAGGGAACTTGCTTATCATGATGCGTTAACAAGTTTACCGAACCGTTTACAGTTAATTACGACTGTAAATAAGATGATTGCAGAGAAAATAGAGTTTGGCATGATTTACTTTGATTTAGATCGTTTTAAATTAGTGAATGATACGTTAGGTCATATGATAGGAGATTTACTTTTAAGCGAAGTTGCTTCACGGTTGCATTATGTGCTAGGAGAGAAAGATGTTCTGGCTAGGCTTGGTGGCGACGAATTTGTGCTGTTAACAAAAACTCATACACATGATGAGATGAGGCAGTTAGCGACATCCGTGTTGTCATGCTTTCAAGCGCCATTTATGCTTGAAGGTCATGAAGTATATATTTCAGCTAGTCTAGGACTTTGTTCCTATCCGCAAGATGGAAAAGACGTTGAAACGTTATTAAAAAATTCGGATTTAGCCATGTATAGTGCGAAAGAGCAAGGAAGAAATGCGGCGTGCTTCTTTACAGATGAATTACGTGCGAAAATAAACCGTAGAATGAAAATAGAATTTGCTTTGCAAAAAGCGATTCGTGACGAAGAATTAAAAGTGGCATTACAACCCGTTATTGATTTGAAAACAAAGAAATGTACTGGTATTGAGGCTTTAGTACGCTGTAATACAGAAGAAGGTCCTATTTCACCAAGTGAATTTATCCCTGTAGCTGAAGAGTGTGGACTTATTATAAAACTAGGAGACTGGGTACTAGAAAAGTCATGTCGACTGTTTAAAACTTTACCAGATTATCAAGAGGGACTGAAGTTATCTGTTAATTTATCAATACAACAATTGATGCAAAAGCGATTTATTTTATCTGTTCGTAGTATATTGAAGCGAACAGGGTTTCCGCCAAATCGTTTAATATTAGAAATAACAGAAAGTATAGCTGTACGTCATTTTGATTATATTATTGCTACATTACAATAATTAAGAAGTATGGGAATTTTAATCGCTTTAGACGATTTCGGAACAGGGTATTCCTCATTATATTATTTAAAACAACTACCACTTGATATTGTGAAAATTGATCGTAATTTTATTCGTGAGTTTCATTATGATCATGCACAACCAGAGCGAACGATTGTAAAATCGGTTATTGAAATCGCCCATAGTTTAAATTTATTAGTGGTTGCTGAAGGGGTAGAAACGGTAGAACAAGAAAGTTTATTAAAATCAATGAGTTGCGACTTTGTACAAGGTTTTTATTATGCGAAACCGTTAGATATAGGGGAACTAAAAGAAAAGTTATTAACTGATTTTTAATAAAAAAAGAGAAGCGAAAAGCTTCTCTTTTTTATTGTTTTTTTTGTGAATCTTTCATTAAAACTGGATAAAGAATAAGACCTAATACAAACAAACCAATGCCTAAGAAGAATGTTTTTAAATCAGCAGTTCCCGTTTTAATAACCCATATGGAATATAAAAATGCTAGTGCAGTAATGATTCCATCTTTTATTCGAGATCCCGGCATTACATCATACGTTTCCCCCGTAATAACTAATTTTAACTGATACAAGGTAGAAACAAGGTACGGGATTAAATATGCTAATGTCGCTACAACAATAGCGAAATTATATGCTTCTGAAACAGTACCAGAAATCGTTGAGAATAAGAAAATTTGCGTCATCACATTTGTAATAAATAATGATTTTGAAGGACTACCTTTTTTATTTGTTTTACTGAAAAACTTAGGGAAAAGTCCATTTTTAGCAGCCTGGTAAGGTACTTCTGAGCTAACAACGATCCATCCTACAGTAGAGCCGAATAAAGATACGAGTGCAAGTAAGGCCATTATATAAGCACCTTTAGTACCAATTGCTAAATTTAATGCATCTACTAATGGTTTTTGAGACTCTTTTAAAGCGTCTTGTGGAAGAGTGCCCATTGTTAGTAGAGTAATTGCCATGTAAATAAGAAGAGCGATGATTAATCCGAAAATCGTAGCTTTCTTAACATCGTGCTGAGATTTTGCACGGTTAGAGAGCATAACTGCTGACTCAATACCGATAAACGCCCAAAGTGTTGCAATAGCAGCGGAATTTATTTGTCCACCCAACGAAATAGGTTGTCCAGCTTCATTCATAAATGTTTGACCGTCCCCGAAATTAGAGGCATTGAAAATGAATAATGTGATTACAATAAATATTGTAAATCCGATGATTTTTGCGATTGTTGCAAGAAGGTTCATATTTCCTGCTCTATCAATATTTTGAGAAAGAATATATTGAATTCCCCATAGCATCATACTACATACTATAAAGGTTAAAGCTTTTCCAAGTTCTAATGAAAATCCGTTTGTTGAAAAGAGAATTTGCTTACTTTGTAAAACTGGGAAGAATGTTGATAAATATCCTGCAAAGGAAATAATTACAGATGCTGTAGCAGCCCAGTTAGCAGCCCAGTATCCCCAAGCCATACTATATCCTGCAACTTTACCTGTCTTTTGAGAAGTAAACATTGCTTGGGCGTAACTTTGTGGTCCTGCTTTTAATTCTGGTTTACGAATTGCTAAATTTCCAAATACGAGTGCAATCATAAATACACCAAGTCCTGTAATACTCCATGCCAGTGTAGATCCCATTGGACCTGATACGTGTGCTAAATTTGCTGGGAGCATAAATACGCCACCGCCAACCATATTCCCGATAACAAAAGCTGTTAAAATCCATAATCCCCATTTTTTCGTTTCCATTTTTGTTAACTCCTTTGTAGTAAGTTTTGCTTAAACATCATTTTTTACTAGCATTTTTGGCAATAAAAAAAGAGCCATGTAGATAAAAAATACCTACATGGCTCTTTGCCAAAGCGTAGGTACAACGGGAATAACCCTTGTACCTACGCGTAATTTTTCCGCTAGGTTTCAAGGGTTAAGTATGATGATGATGTTTTTGTGCAAATGTAACTACAGTTGTATAAGTAAGCATAGTTCTTTGCTCCCTTTCTCCTCTGATTTTGAAGTTAGTATACTACATGTTTTTTTGAATGAAAAGAAAAATTTATAAAAATACGTTTTAGAGACTAAATATTTACCTATAGTTTTCTTGTACTGGAACATAAGTGAGAGATTGGCAGAAGAGTATAGCGTGGTATAATACATATAGAACTAGAAGGTGACAAGGGGCTATTGTAGATGATGAGTAAGTATGAACAAATTTATACAGAAATCAGCAAGTCTATTGATAATAAACAATTAAAAGAAGGATGTAAAATCCCATCAGAAACGGAATTAATGAAGCAGTATGAGGCAAGTAGGGGTACTGTAAGAAAAGCTGTAGATTTATTGCAAGAGCGTGGATATGTTCAAAAAATACACGGAAAAGGTGTTTTTGTATTAAAGCGCAAAAACATTGAATTTAACTTTGGTGGTATTGTAAGTTTCCAAGAAGAAAATGAACGTCTAGGACGTCATTGTATTACAGAAGTCGTGGAAATAGAGAAAATGAAAGCGACACAAGATGTAGCAAAGTTATTAAACGTGAAAGAAAAAACGGAAATAAATCATATTAAACG
>NZ_JBFPJH010000252.1:0-4896 GCF_040838255.1 Bacillus sp. C30
ACATTGGTAGGGTTAAGTAAAGAGAAAAAAGATATATTAATTCACCAAAAAGTGGATGAGGTATTAAGTGGAGTTCCAGTAGAATATAGAGAGATAAAAAGAGAAGAAGTTACGAATCGAGTAACAAAAGAAGTTGAAAAACAAGAAGAGAAAATAAAGAAAGAAATACTCGTATTTTCAAATGATGTGAATCATTATGCTCAGAATCAGATGGCGATGAGTTTTACTGATTTATATAAAGCGAGTGTTCCATTTATTTTAATTTGTGCTTTAGTGAGTTTGTTGTTTTTGGAAGGGAAGGCTTTCAGTAAAAAGAGAGGAGAAAAGAGTAGTAGGGGAATTGTAAGGGAAATAGGCTAATTATGAATTGTGTTCTAAAGATGGAACGTTGGCTGCCAAAAAAATTAGTATAGTTATTTTGGGAACTCCTCGGTAATGGGTGAAACATAAACCGTGGGGTTCTTTATATGGATAAATAAATTGCAATATTTTAAATTTGGGGATTTTGTTGTTCTATAGTACATTAACAAGAGGTATTAGTTTTATAGAGAGGGTGAGAAAATGATAGATACAGCAGATGCTTCAATAAGTAATCGTATGTATACAGAAGAAGAGCAACAAAAATTATATAAACGAACGTTAATAATCGTAAGTATTTCACAAATGTTTGGCGGGGCGGGATTAGCTGCTGGAATTACAGTAGGTGCACTTCTTGCACAGCAAATGCTTGGGACAGATGCATATGCAGGATTACCAGCTGCTATGTTTACAATGGGATCCGCTGTAGCGGCTTTCTTTGTTGGGAAGTTATCGCAAAAATATGGTCGCCGAATAGGACTTGCAACAGGGTTTATAGTAGGGGGACTAGGGGCTATTGGAGTTGTATTGGCTGCTTTAACAAATAATATTATTCTATTACTAGTCTCTTTACTCATATATGGTTCAGGTACAGCTACAAATTTACAAGCTCGTTATGCTGGTACCGATTTAGCGGATAAGAAGCAGCGAGCAACCGCTATTAGTATTACTATGGTAATGACGACTTTTGGTGCGGTTGCAGGACCGAATTTAGTAGGCGTAATGGGAGAGTTTGCGCATTCAATTGGAATTCCTAACCTTGCGGGTCCGTTCATATTATCAGCAGCGGCATTTATACTTGCGGGTCTTGTCCTTTTTGTTATGCTTCGTCCAGATCCGTTAATTATTGCTAATATAATAGAAACATATAAACAAGAACATACATATAAAGGGCAACCAGTAACAGAAGAAATGATAGAAAATAAGCGTGGTGTTACTGTTGGAGCAATCGTTATGATACTTACTCAAATAGTGATGGTTGCGATTATGACGATGACGCCAGTTCATATGGGACACCACGGTCATGGTTTAAGTGCAGTAGGCCTTGTGATCGGTTTTCATGTAGGTGCAATGTATCTTCCATCTCTCGTTACGGGAATGTTAATTGATAAAATTGGCCGAACTACGATGAGTATAGCTGGTGGGGTGATTTTACTTGCAGCGGGTGTAATAGCTGCGATAGCACCAAGTGATTCTTTACTATTATTAATTGTTGCTCTTTCTTTACTTGGATTAGGATGGAACCTCGGTTTAATAAGTGGAACAGCACAAATCGTTGATTCCACAACTCCTTCTACACGTGCTAAAACACAAGGGAAAATAGATGTTTTTATTGCGTTAGCCGGAGCTTCAGGTGGAGCGATGTCAGGAATGGTAGTAGCTAATTCCAGTTATGCCGCATTATCATTAGCGGGAGGGGCTGTAGCCTTACTGCTTGTTCCAGTTGTGATATGGTCTCGGACAGGTAAATAAAATTTAGATAAAAGAAGCGGCGTTCAAAGGGAGGTAACCAATCTTTGAATGCCGCTTCTTGTGATTAACTAATAGTCTAACTGGAATCGTTGATATATTATGAGTTGTGATAGATATATTCGAAAAAACATTAATATGATTTCATTTACCGTAATGTTAGTTGTATAAAAGGAAATTTCAGTTTAAATCCCGCTCTACAATAAGCCCTAAATGCGAAAATCCATCGCCAAATCCGTACAGTAAAAGTGTATCTCCATTATTTAATTTCCCTTCCTTTCTAAATCGTTATTAGACAATATTTGATCTGGAACATAAGTACCAATTGCAGAAATGAGAGATTGAGAATTCATAAGAACATCTCCTGTATTTTTTGTAATCTGATACTAATATTAGATTATGAAAATGTCGATAAGGACTTTTACTGTATTGAAACGATAATGTTTAATTCACTATGGAGGAATTTGGCGAATGACGTAAAAATAATATACGAAAAGCTTCTAAAATTGATAATGTGAAGGGGTCTGAGATTCTTGAAAAGAATCGTATATGTGTTGTCTTTTTTCTTAATTTGTAGCTTTACTTTTTTTATTTCGTCAGAGAAATCTTATGCTTGTGATTGTACTAAAGCATCACCAGAAGAGAGGTTACAAAAAAATGATGTAGTGTTTGAAGGTAAGGTATTAGAAGTTCAAGAGAAAGATGGAGAAATGAAAACATTATTTGAAGTGAAGAAAATTTGGAAAGGGACAAGCTCTTCGCAAGTTATTATATATAGAAGTTTTAGTAGTAGCTGTGCATTTCGTTTTGCAGAGGGAGGAGAGTATCTAGTCTTTTCTTCTTATAGAGGAGAGGAAAAGTTAGAGACATCTATCTGCAGTGGAACGAAGAGATTAGATGAGGCAGAGATGGAGAGAAATACTTTAAGTCATATTGCGAAGGAAGCTATTCCGACGAAGAAAGTCGATTTAAAAGATGAAATGGTAAGCGGTTTAAGTTGGTGGCAAGTAACTATCATTTCTATAGGTGTGTTATTGTTAATTGCTGTTGTTATTTTTATTGTGAGAAGAACTCGCAAAAAATGACGATTAAAGTAAAAATATAAAGATTTTCTTTCTGTTTCTATGGGTGGTTTAATCTTGTGAAAGCGAATTACTTATGCTACACTTTATGTAACTTAAAATGAACGGAGGGGCTTCCTTTGATCTTAATCAGATTACGTCTCAATACTTTGTGCCAATAATTGAATAGCGCTCAAAGGCTCTGTCTGTGTACAGAGTGAACGGGATTGGTCTGCCTATTTTAAAGGAACCCTTTATTAAGCTTATATGTGAAAAAGAGGGAGGGACGAATACGCCCTCTTTTTGTTTTGCCTTTATAAATAGAATGGGATAGTATAGGTGAACACTTGTTGGATACGTATACTATCTTGGGACTTTTTGACCATGTATAGGACGAAAGCACTGCTTTCTTCTATTTCTTTGGTGAACCCTTATCCGTTTACGAAAACACAGGCAGTGACCTGTGTTTTTTATTTTGCGTAATCGAAATGGAGGAATAAATATATGGAAGAATTATTACAAAGAGCAATATTAGTTGGAGTGAATTTAGGTAAGGAAGCTGATTTTGCATATTCGATGGAAGAGTTAGCAAATCTTACGGAAGCTTGTGATGTGGAAGTAATCGGTCAAGTGACGCAAAATTTACAACGAGTAAATCCGTCGCATTATATTGGAAAAGGGAAGATTGAAGAAGTAGCAGCGTATGTGAAAGAAGCAGATGCAAATATGGTCATCTTTAATGACGAATTATCTCCTTCACAAATTCGAAATTTAGAAGAGGATTTAGATTGTAAAGTAATTGATCGTACCATTTTAATTTTAGATATCTTTGCGCAACGTGCGAAAACGAAAGAAGCGCAGTTGCAAGTAGAAGTGGCCCATCTTCAGTACATGATGCCTCGTTTAATCGGTCTTCGTGAATCTTTAGGAAGACAAAGCGGGGGAGTTGGCACGAAAAATAAAGGTGTCGGTGAGAAGAAGTTGGAATTAGATCGTCGTAAAATTGAAGAACAAATTGCGGCTCTAAATAAAGAATTAGAAGCACTTGTTGCACAGCGCCAAACGCAGCGTAAACAACGTAAGAAAAATGAAATTCCAGTTGTGTCGTTAGTAGGATATACGAATGCAGGTAAATCAACGATAATGAATACAATGCTTGAAATTTTTAATGGTACTGTAGAGAAACAAGTATTTGAAAAAGATATGTTATTTGCGACGTTAGAGACATCTGTACGAAATATTGATTTGCCGGATAATAAATCATTTTTATTAACGGATACTGTTGGATTTGTAAGTAAGTTACCGCATCATCTTGTGAAAGCATTCCGTTCAACGCTAGAGGAAGTGGCGGAAGCAGATTTACTTATTCACGTTGTAGATTACTCAAATCCCAATTATGAGCAATTAATTGATATTACAAATGAAACGTTAAAGAAAATTGGCGTGGAAAATATCCCGACGATATATGCATATAACAAATCAGATTTGGTAGATGTTGAAATTCCGAAAGTGCAAGAAGATCGCGTTTATCTATCTGCGAAGAAACATGTTGGAATTAAAGAGCTTGTAGAAGTAGTTCGTTCACACATTTATAAAGAGTATACGAAGTGTGAAATGTTAATTCCGTATGATCAAGGGCAGGTAGTTTCGTATTTCAACAATCATGCACACGTTTTATCTACGAGTTATGAAAACGAAGGTACGAAAATGGCACTAGAATGTAAGACGAGTGATTATGAGAAATATAAGCGTTTTTCTATTTAATAAAAAAAGGCGACCCTAATATGTTTTAGGATCGTCTTTTTCTTCATAATTGCAAGCCTTCCTTTCGTCCTGCCTTAGTATAAAAGAAAATACAAAGAGTTCATATGAATAAATCCGACAAAGCAGATAGAAAAAATATCTTTTTTTAGAAGTTGAATTTCTGGAAAAAGAAATGAAACCAGTATAGAATAGAAATGTTTCAAAACTCAGAATTTATTCTGATTAAAGTCTAAATTTATTACAC
>NZ_JBFPJH010000253.1:0-4819 GCF_040838255.1 Bacillus sp. C30
ATAGAAATAAATCGTACTTTATATGGAGTACGATTTATTTTGCTAAAAATTATACCTTATAAGGGTATATAGAGGTGAGAGACATGAATGAACAAAAAGAGGCCAATCTCCAAATATCAGGCATGACATGTGCAGCCTGTGCAAATAGAATTGAAAAAGGTCTTAAAAAAGTAGAAGGTGTTCAAGATGCAAATGTAAATTTTGCACTTGAAAAAACAAAAGTTATATACGATCCAACTAAAACAAATCCGCAACAATTTAAAGAAAAAGTTGAATCGTTAGGATATGGAATTGTAAGTGATAAAGCTGAGTTTACTGTTTCGGGAATGACATGTGCAGCATGTGCGAATAGAGTAGAAAAACGTTTGAATAAGCTAGAAGGTGTGAATAAAGCGACAGTAAATTTTGCTTTAGAATCGGCTACAGTTGACTTTAATCCTGATGAAATTAATGTAAATGAAATGAAGAGCGCGATTACAAAGTTAGGATATAAATTAGAAGTAAAATCAGATGAGCAAGATGCATCAACTGATCATCGATTACAAGAAATTGAACGACAAAAGAAGAAATTTATCATTTCATTTATTTTATCATTCCCGTTATTGTGGGCAATGGTGAGCCATTTTTCATTTACATCTTTTATTTATTTACCTGATATGCTTATGAACCCATGGGTGCAGCTAGCTCTTGCAACTCCAGTACAGTTTATAATTGGAGGCCAGTTTTATATTGGTGCTTATAAAGCGCTACGCAATAAAAGTGCAAACATGGATGTTCTTGTGGCACTTGGAACGTCCGCAGCTTATTTCTATAGTGTTTATTTAAGTATTCAATCAATTGGTTCTTCAGAACATATGACAGATTTATATTTTGAAACGAGTGCGGTACTTATTACTTTAATTATTTTAGGTAAATTATTTGAGGCGAGAGCAAAAGGGCGTTCATCAGAAGCTATTAAAAAGTTGATGGGACTACAAGCGAAAACTGCCACAGTTGTGCGAGATGGAACAGAGATGAAAATTTTAATCGAAGAAGTGGTAGCTGGTGATATCGTTTATGTAAAGCCTGGTGAAAAAATACCAGTAGATGGTGAGATTGTAGAAGGAAAGTCAGCGATTGATGAATCGATGTTAACAGGCGAGAGTATTCCAGTTGATAAAACAATTGGGGATGTAGTAATCGGCTCTACAATGAATAAAAATGGATTTTTAAAAGTTAAGGCTACTAAGGTAGGTAGAGATACTGCATTAGCTCAAATTATTAAAGTAGTAGAAGAAGCTCAAGGATCGAAAGCGCCTATTCAAAGGGTAGCTGATCAAATTTCTGGTATTTTCGTACCAGTTGTAGTTGTAATTGCTATTATTACATTTGCGGTGTGGATGATATTTGTTACACCTGGTGATTTTGGCGGAGCACTTGAGAAAATGATAGCAGTACTTGTTATTGCTTGTCCATGTGCTTTAGGTCTTGCGACACCTACATCTATTATGGCGGGATCAGGAAGGTCAGCTGAGTATGGTATTTTATTTAAAGGTGGAGAACATTTAGAAGCAACGCATCGATTAGATACAGTTATTCTAGATAAAACAGGTACTGTGACAAATGGGAAGCCGGTGTTAACAGATGTAATTGTAGCAGATGGATTCCACGAAGAAGAAATACTACGTTTAGTAGGTGCAGCAGAAAGAAATTCTGAACATCCACTTGCAGAAGCGATTGTTGAAGGAATTAAAGAAAAGGGTATTGATATCCCAAGTTCAGAAACGTTTGAAGCAATTCCGGGATTTGGTATTGAATCGGTTGTCGAAGGAAAACAATTATTAATTGGTACACGCCGATTAATGAAGAAGTTTAATATTGATATTGAAGAAGTTTCTAAATCAATGGAAGAACTAGAGCGAGAAGGAAAAACAGCAATGCTTATTGCGATAGATAAGGAATATGCTGGAATTGTTGCTGTTGCAGATACTGTAAAGGATACTTCAAAAGCCGCAATTGCAAGACTTAAGAAAATGGGTCTAGATGTCGTTATGATTACAGGAGATAATACACAAACTGCTCAGGCAATTGCTAAGCAAGTTGGTATTGATCACGTAATTGCAGAAGTATTACCAGAAGGAAAAGCAGAAGAAGTGAAGAAACTTCAAGCTAGTGGTAAGAAAGTGGCTATGGTTGGAGATGGAATTAATGATGCTCCTGCGCTTGCTACAGCGGACATTGGAATGGCAATTGGAACAGGAACAGATGTAGCAATGGAAGCAGCGGATATTACGTTAATCCGTGGTGATTTAAATAGTATTGCTGATGCAATTTTTATGAGTAAAATGACGATTAGAAATATTAAGCAAAATTTATTCTGGGCGTTAGCTTATAACGGCCTAGGAATTCCGATTGCGGCGCTCGGTTTCTTAGCTCCTTGGGTTGCAGGTGCAGCAATGGCATTTAGCTCTGTATCAGTCGTATTAAATGCATTAAGATTACAAAGAGTTAAATTGAAATCTTAAACACTTTCAGCTATAAAGCGAATTTAATATGCTTTTTTACAATAAACAATACTTTGTATGAGTATTGTTTATTGTTCGTTTAGAAGGAAAAGTCGATATAATATAGAAAGAGCAGAAGTAGAATCATATATAGTGGAAGAAACTGTTTCGAAAATAAACACGAAATAATTATCCGGATAACCGAAATAAAAGAGTTAGTTTGATAAGGAGTTTTACATATGTTTAAAGATATTAAAATTAGAACATTCCAGAAGGAGGATTTAGAGCAAGTATTACAATTGTTCTATGAAACGGTTCATACGGTGAATGCGAAAGATTATAACGAGTTACAGCTACAGGCGTGGGCCCCAGAGCGACTAGATAGAGAGAGATGGCTACAGTCTTTAGAAAAGAATATTTGTTACGTTGCTGATTATAAAGGTGTGATAGTGGGATTTGGGGATTATAATGATGATCATTACGTAGATCGCTTATTTACGCATAAAGATTATCAAGGAAAAAGGATAGCATCATACATACTACAGAAGTTAGAAAAAGAAGCAGTGAACTTGCAGCATAGGGATATATATACAGAGGCGAGTATTACAGCAAAACCTTTCTTTGAAAGCAAAGGTTTTATTTGCATAAAGGAACAAAATAAGCAGCATAATGGTCAAATTTTTATTAATTATGTCATGAAAAAAATAGCCTTCTCATAAATGAGAAGGCTATTTTTCATTATTTTACAGCTTCTTTTAGTTCTTTACCAGCTTTAAAAGCAGGTACTTTAGAAGCTGCGATTTGCATTTCTTCACCCGTTTGTGGGTTACGGCCTGTACGAGCAGCTCTTTCACGAACTTCGAATGTACCGAATCCGATAAGTTGTACTTTTTCGCCAGCAGCTAAAGAGTTAGTGATTGATTCTACTACAGTTTGTAAAACTACAGTAGCTTCTTTTTGAGAAATCTCAGCGTTTTGTGCTACGTTTTTAATTAATTCTGTCTTATTCATGTTTTTCACCTCATATGTAAATAATGCTATTTAAGTTGTTATTATAACGTATAAAACATTCGAGAACAAGTGTACGTACATATATTCGCAAAAAAAATGAAATTTGTAATATTTTTTAGGACCAATTTATAGACATTCAATTTAAGCGGATACAGATTTTTTCTTTAATGCAGTTTGCTCTTTATTGGAAGGTAGTTTCTTATTATAAGATATGAAATAAGGTAATGCTACAAATAACATACCCCCTACTAAGTTTCCGAAGAAAACAAAAATGAAGTTTGGAAAATATTCAACCCAAGTTAAATGACCAGAAAAAATTGCAGCTGGGATGACAAACATATTGGCTACAACGTGTTGAAATCCAATCGCAACAAAAGTCATAACAGGGAACCAAATACCGACAATCTTTCCGATAAATTCTTTACTTCCCATACTGAGCCAAACAGCTAAACAAACGAGCCAATTACACCCGATTGCAGAAATGAAGGCTTGCAGTGGTGTATCTTGTAGTTTAGCTTGTGCAATAGAAACTGTTTTTGCTAAAAAAGCTCCCTCCGTTAAGCCGACGATATGACCAAAAAAATAAGCGACGAATATAGCACCTATGAAGTTGCTAAACGTAACAATAACTAAATTTCGTATGAAGTGAAATAAGTCGATTTTTTTGTGAAGCCATGCCATTGAAACGGTCATCATGTTGCCAGTTACTAATTCACCGCCTGCAAGGATAACGAGTATAAGACCGATAGGGAATACGGCAGCACCTAAAAAGCTAGTAAATGATCCCCAAGATTTTGGCATTGTTCCGATAACATGGATATCAAGTAAATAGCCTAATGCTATGAAAGCATCACCAAAAAAACCGAGAATTAGCATAGGGAGCAATGATAAATGAGCTTTTTTTCTTCCAGAATTAGCAGCAAGTTCCGTAATTTCTTCTGGTGTAAATACAGACATGAATAATCTCTCCTCAATAAAATGATAGAATGAATAGAAGGAACATTTTAAAGAATCTATGTATGATAAAAAAATGATATGACTTCTGTATAAATTTGTCAAAGTGAGTGGGGATGAAATTGGATATAACGAACATTGTTCATGTTGTCACATTAATGTAACAATAAGGATTTAAAGTGATTTTAGAGGTGAAAACATGAATACGCATCATGTAAAAAAAGAACGAAAAAAATCAATCGTAAAGATATTTATTATTAGTTTCATAAGTATATTAATGATACCAGTAAGTTTGTATTTCTATGCGACTGAAATAGGAAGAAGACTAGTAACAGTTACGTGGAATGAAATAGAAGCTCCTACAATTCCTA
>NZ_JBFPJH010000254.1:0-4812 GCF_040838255.1 Bacillus sp. C30
TTTATACACATCTGGCATATGAAGGGTTTTCCAAAACTGAAAACCATATTTCGAATCAAAATAATTCATTAGTAATACCATAATATTCCCATGAGTACCTATTACAATATTCTTACCTTTATATTTTTTTAATATATTTTGCATACATATTACAGCGCGTCTTTGCGCTACATCATTTGATTCTCCGCCTTCGTATGCAAAAGTCCAGTCTTCCCATACCTTCTGAATAGCATCGTTAAAATCTGTTACTGGCTCTTTACTTAATAACCTTTCCCGTAAATCTTCTTCCAGTTGTATTGATAAATTATATGTATTCGCAATTCCTTGCACGGTTTGAATCGCCCTTTTATACGGGCTAGAAATAACAACATCAATGTTTTTATCCTTTAACAAACTTGTTACATTACCTGCATCAATCTCTCCTTCTTCAGATAAGGGACGTTCCCTTTCTTCCTTTGTATATGTAGAGTGAGCGTGGCGAACGAAATATACTGTAGTCATTATTCAACTTCCTTTCTTAGTTTCAATCTATATTCCATGCAGTAAATAGGAAATCCTGTATCATGAATAGAAAAGAGCGCCTTTTAAAAAGCGCTCTTTTGTTTACATAATAAAATTATTCCATTATAACTTTCTTCTGAATTCTTCATCTGTTATAGCATCTTGAATAAAATAATCTATATTATTTCTCAGCTTTTGATATGCAACTTGATCTTCTATATCGTTAAACATAATTACAACTTCTACCTTATTCCCTTTCTTATCTGTAGTATACAAACTTTTTGTCAATACGAATGCGGTAGAACCACCTTTTTGACCAGCATATTCCAACTTACTATTTTCAACTGTTCCTTTAAAAACATTATCAATTTCATCTTGCATTGATTTTGGAAAATAATTTCTACTATTTACCTTTTCCATTAAACTCAAATAATCTTTAGCATTTGCACTCACTAATCGATCTGACCAAATACGCTGGAATTCCATATCTATTTTTAATGGTATATCACGTTTCTTCCATTCACTTTCATCTTTCATCCATTCATGTATTTGTAACACGTGTTTATTATATTCATCATTAGACATGTTACGTATCATTTCTAACGATTGATTTTCTGGCTCATTAAGCTCTTTTTCTACATACCCTCTCATATATAGTGAAGCAGTATACGAAGAGAACTTGTCATGACTAGTAAGTTCTAACTCTTTTAAACTATCATTTACTCTTTCTATTCCAAGCTTATCTAACAAATATGTTGTATTCGCATTAGAACTATAATGAATCATCCCTTTAGCCACTTCTTCTAAAGTAATCTGTCCATTTTGCACTAACTCTCTCACTTTTGAATCTTCTAACCAGTCAGGATGCGCTCCACCATCAGTGTTTTTAACATAATATTTTTCTAAATCCTGCAATGAAATTTGTTCATCTCGACTTATTTTTCCTTCTGACACTTGCTTAGCAAATTCAACTGCTATGACGATTTTTGCCGTACTCGCTAATGGCAATTTTACATTTTCATTTATAGATGTTAATACTTCCCCATTTTTTCTAATTAGTAATGAACACGTTTCATCATCTTTATGTTCTTTTATGTACTTTAATACGTAATCAGGATCTTCTTTTGACAAATAGTACTTCATAATAAAAAAGAAAGCTATAACGGCTACTATAATGACTCCTGCAACAATTCCTATAATCTTTAATATGTTCACAATATGCCCCCTCTATAAATTCCCTTCTATATAATAATTATAACGAATAAAAATACAAAATTATACAAAATAGAGTAACTCTTCCTAAAAAAGAAAGAGTTACTCTATTTCACATGATGTTATTTGTCCATTTAACGTAACAACTATATTTGAGTCGTCACTTTCTTTAACTCTATTTAGTCGATTTGAGTTAGGAGGACCAATTACAACTGACTCCTTAATTGGCGAAAGGTCCTTTCCTAATTTTTCTGCACTTACACCGTATGCAGCTTGAAATACTTCTGGCGGTGTTAATCTAAGTATGTCTGATCCCTCTGCTGTTTCAAACTGATCGTTATTAAAGAACAAATGTAATTGTACTTCTTCTGTTACCGCTGTAATCCAATGCCACCATCCCATTGGAATAAAGACAGTTTGCCCCGCTTTCACATGATAATTTTGCAATTGATTCGTTTCGGGATTTAAAATGGATGTAACTGCTTCTCCTGATACAACAACATCTAATTCCCACGCATTCGGATGCCAATGTAGTTCCCGCATATGTCCTTTCGTCATAAATAAATCAACAAACGCCCCTCCTATCATCGCAGGTAACTGCGTTGAGGTAACTTCATATGCAACGTTTTTCTCATCTCTTTTAAAAAAGACATTTTTTCTCGAATCAAAGAAAAGATTTGGCGTTCCTGAGCTTTTCTTTAAATTTTTATTATCTGTAACATAACCTGAATTACTCATTCAATCCCTCTTTCCCGCTCCGAACATTTCTGATTTTACACTGTATCGTATGGGGAAATTTTATAAATGTGCCTATTAACAACATAACAAAAAAACATGCCTTCATGATGAGAGCATGTTTTGTGATTTTTTTCACATTGTTTAGTTAAAAAATAAACTTTTTACTTACCATGATGTAACATTAAATCACTAAGTTCTTCCTCAATGTGATTTAATTTCGCAACTCCTTCTTTCCATTTATGAATATAACGTGAAATCCCAACGAAAAATAAAATAATAATTGTGGAAAGAATAATACCATACACGATAGCTACAGTACTCATAGTTACACTTCCTTATAATTAGTAATGTTGTTATTAGTTATATTTTTATTATAAACCTTTTTCTTTTAAAATACTTCGATTTCAACTTTTTGTAACAAAATTGATTTTTCTAATATTTCGTTCATAAAAATGGCATATTTTTCACAAATTATACAAAACTTCACCATATGTACTATTACCACATGAGTTATATTGTTAAATAGGATAAAGTGAAATTTTAGTCAGTACGGGGTATCTATCCACACTGATTATTAGCCCGCACCAACCAGGATTTTACGGACCGTTACTGTGGGATAAAGGGGATGAAATACTATGACGACTTGGTTTATTGTAATGTTAGTTGTATTTGGAGCATTTAAAATTATTGTTTCTAGCCTTCCTAACTCTGCTATTGAATCCATTATTAGCAAGTACGAAACACATCCACAACTTGAAGAAGAGAATGTGACTGTTACAATCAATGGAAATAACTTAGAAGGCGAAAAGAAATCCAAAATTATTCATGATTTTAACGAAGGATTATTTTTAGATCGCTATTATGCACCACCACACAATGAAGGCACTCCTTTAATTATCACTGCAAAACGTGGCAAAAAAGATTTTACATTTTATATTTATAGTCATGAAGAGCATGTTGATGTAGTAAAACAACATAAAAAGAAGGTAGTTGCTTATAGTTTACGCTCTAAAAACCTTCAAAATAATGATATGTTCGTGTCAGCTGATTTAGCTTAATACTCATATATTAGAAGAAGGAATCCATGTGCCATGGATTCCTTCTTTCCTATTTACTGAAAAATAAGCTCTGTCTTCAAACTATCTTTCGGTAACAACCATCCTTTTTTCTCTATACTCGCCATTAATAATTCTCTTTGTTTTGTCGCGATACTTTCCTCAGTTGTTTTAAACGACACTTCTATTACGAAGTCATCTTCTATCTTCCCGGTATTACTTAGTGGCCAAACTTCAATATTCGTTTTAATATTTTCAAATTCAGCTGTATACCTTTTCATTAATACAGGACTATAAATACGAGAATTCTTGAGCATTTCTTCTCCCCAATTCGTATACAACCATTTGTTCATTTTCCCTGGCAACTTTTCTATTAACATGTTTTGAGCAACTCGTTCGTTTGGTAAATCAAGTACTCCATATCCTTTAGCACTGTAACTTTTCTTATTTGAAATACTTAACGTTTTCTTCTCAAATCCCCAATCTATTTCCGCCTCATAATTATCAGTTTTACTATCAAATCCATCCTTTTTAGCCACTTCTAGTGCTTCTTGAATTACACCATTTTGAATAGGATATCTTTTTTTATATGTTAGCTCAAAATCTTTACTAAATTCTTTCTTTCGAATTCTCGCAAACCAACCTTCATTACTTAAATTTTTATTTGCCGTATCTAAAAATTGCACCTGTATTCTTTCATAATTTGTACCAGCCTGAAAATATTCTAGTACCTCTTGCTTCATCTCTTTGTTATAACCTAATACTTGTTCTGGCTTTAATAATAACTTCACTTCAAAGCTAGGTTTCATTGGACTAGCAGCAAAACCTTCCTTAACGTTATAAAGGAAACAACAAAAGAAAATACTTACGAATACAAATACTTTTTTCATATACCAATCTCCTTTACATTTTATATGACTTCTACACATTCCATTGCAAGTGAATACACATTTTCATATCCTGCTATGCTAAGCTTTTCCTGCAATCGATCCGTATCCTCTTTCAAAGCATGTACTAACACCGTATGTTCTGGTAATAGTGTATTTAACATTTCCTTAACGTCACTTATACTTTGATGAACTTTATATGGAACTCGCTTCACCCTACATTCTTTACCTACACGTTCCTTCAAAACTTTTTCTGCAAAACTTCCTTTAGCAATATGTCCAGTAAAGATAATCGAATTTCGTTCTTCATGCCGAAGTTGTTCATAATACAACTGTGCTCGTTTCGTTTGCATATTCGCATCACTCATTACAACTATTCCGTAACTATTTTGCATACAAATTTCCTTATCCATAACTAT
>NZ_JBFPJH010000255.1:0-4772 GCF_040838255.1 Bacillus sp. C30
ATTTTATTCCCCTATTTTAGAACGCAATGAAATCCCTAAATCAATTATACCTAAGATTGTTACAAGAGGAAACATCATCGGAATAAACATGCAGACAATAAAACTAATAATAGGAACACCTTTCGTAAAACCTTTGCTATGCGCTATAAAAGCGATAAATGTCAGACCTTGCAGTACTAGTAGTAAAGCAAATATGACATATAAATTAGAAAATACCATATGTAAATATGATGTCGGTTCTACTTTTATAAAAGTTGATAGCAAAATAAATATAACGTAATACCAAACAATACTCTTTGGTAATTGTATATCTTTAAATTTAGGCCACGGTATAACGTCATGCTTTAGTTTTCTCAAAACACTACCTGATATCATAACTGTAATCCAAGAAAAACATACAGAAACCATTACAAGCAAACTTGGGAATAACGTTTGTAACACATCATTAAATTGTGCAAATAATTCTTTTTGCTCTTTACTAATAGGCATACCCGCAGCAGTAACTATCTTTTCACTTTGCGCCATACTTTCATTAAACATATTTTGCATTTGCTTCATTAAATCTATGTTAAAAAACTTTATACTCGCAACATAAATGAGCATAATACCAATTAAGTACGCAAGCGTCCCCGCCATTAAAGTTTCTACCGGCTTTTTTCGTTTTTTATACATATATCCTAAAACGATACCTATCAATCCAAACATAGTTGTCTTTACTAGGTTCATCGGCTGACTGACAATAACAGTAATAAAAAGCGCCGCAGTAAAAACTATAAAGGCGTTAGATAATCTATATCTTATCGTTAGCAATATAAATGGCAATGGCAACGCAAACGTTACAACTGTACCTAAAATTGGAACATACATAGATATAAGCAATAACATTGCATATATCACTAACAGTGCTGCACCCTCAGTAATAAATTTCGTATTCTTCATCATCTAACCTCTCTTTCAAAAAAAGAAAAGCATAGCAAAATGCACAGTAGAGTCCGACTCTACTGTGCATTTCATACGCTATTATTCACCAACATATGGTAAAAGTGCCATTTGACGAGCACGTTTAATTGCAACTGTAAGTTTGCGTTGGTATTTCGCGCTTGTTCCTGTTACACGACGAGGTAAAATTTTACCGCGCTCAGAAACGAAACGTTTTAATAAATCAACATCTTTATAGTCAATGCGAGTGATGCCGTTAGATGTAAAGAAACACACCTTACGACGCTTCGCACGTCCACCTTTGCGTCCTGCCATGTCTATTCCCTCCATTCTTTGTTAAAAATAGCCGATTCACACCATTAAAATGGTAAATCGTCGTCCGAAATGTCAATCGGTTGACCAACATTCGAAAATGGATCGTCATTCTTCGTAAATCCAGAGTTACCTTGATTACCTTGGTTACCTGAATTACTAGATTGACCAAATGGGTTAGAGCTTTGGTTACCGAAACCAGCTCCTGATGGTTGCTGATTGAATGAACCACGTTGCTCCCCACCGCCATTACGCGGCTCTAAAAATTGTACGCTCTCCGCAAGAACTTCTGTTACATATACACGTTTACCATCTTGTCCATCGTAATTACGAGTTTGAAGACGTCCGTCTACGCCTGCTAAGCTACCTTTTTTCAAATAATTTGCCACGTTTTCTGCTTGTTTACGCCATATTACACAATTAATAAAGTCAGCTTCACGCTCACCTTGTTGATTCGCAAATGCGCGATTCACAGCTAACGTAAAAGTAGCTACTGCAACACCATTGGGCGTGTAACGTAAGTCAGGGTCCTTAGTTAAACGACCAACGAGGATAACACGATTCATCAATCGAACCACTCTCCCTTATATATCAATTATTTTTCTTCTTCTTTAACAACGATATGACGAAGGATATCTTCGTTGATCTTAGCTAAACGGTCGAATTCGTTAATCGCCTCTGAGTTAGAGTTCACGTTTAAGATCATGTAGAAACCTTCACGTAAGTCGTTGATTTCGTAAGCTAAACGACGCTTACCCCACTCTTTTGTGTTAATGATTTCTGCACCATTGTTTGTTAAAACACCTGCGAAACGTTCAACTAAAGCTTTTTGAGCTTCTTCTTCAACGCCAGGACGAATGATGTACATAATTTCGTACTTTCTCATTACACTTTCACCTCCTTTTGGTCTAAACGGCCCATAATGGGCAAGGAGCAATTAATTTATAGTAATTACTCACGAGTTTAGATTATATCATAGTAAGTTATATGAATCAACTCACCAATACGTAAAAAGCTTGGCAAACATATAATATATTTGCCAAGTCTATATCTTTATTTTTCCTAGGAAATATTAAATTAAACGTTAAAGCGGAAGTGCATAACATCTCCGTCTTTTACGATATACTCTTTTCCTTCTAAACGTACTTTACCAGCTTCTTTTGCAGCTGTCATAGAACCGTTTGTCATTAAATCATCATAAGAAACTGTTTCTGCGCGAATAAATCCACGCTCAAAGTCTGTATGAATTACACCAGCACATTGTGGTGCTTTCATACCTTGTTTAAACGTCCATGCACGTACTTCTTGCACACCAGCTGTGAAGTAAGTAGCAAGTCCTAATAAGTCATATGCAGCACGAATTAATTGATCTAAACCAGATTCTTCAATACCTAGTTCTTCAAGGAATACTTTCTTCTCTTCCTCATCTAACTCAGCAATTTCTGATTCTATTTTTGCACATACAACAATTACTTGTGAATTTTCATTTGCTGCAAATTCTTTTACCATTTGTACATATTTATTGTCAGAAGGATCCATAATATCATCTTCACTTACGTTTGCTACATATAGCATTTCTTTCGTTGTAAGTAAATGAAGGCCTTTAACAATCTTCATTTGCTCTTCTGTAAATTCAACAGTACGAGCTGGTTTTCCCTCTTCAAAAGCTTCTTTTAAACGAACTAAAATTTCATGCTCATATACAGCTTCTTTATCTTTTTGTCTTGCTAACTTCGCAACTCGTTCGATACGCTTATCAACAGATTCCAAATCCGCTAAGATTAGTTCTAAGTTAATTGTTTCAATGTCATCAATTGGATCTACTTTTCCTGAAACGTGCGTAATATTTTCATCTTCAAAACAACGAACAACTTGGCAAATTGCATCTACTTGACGAATGTGAGATAAGAATTTATTTCCTAACCCTTCACCTTTACTCGCACCTTTTACGATACCTGCAATATCAGTAAATTCAAATACAGTCGGAACAGTTTTTTTCGGTTCTACTAATTCCGTTAATTTATTTAAACGCTCATCTGGTACTTCTACAATCCCTACGTTTGGATCGATTGTACAGAATGGATAGTTCGCAGATTCTGCTCCTGCTTGTGTAATTGCATTAAATAAAGTGGACTTACCTACGTTAGGTAATCCAACAATCCCAGCCGTTAATCCCATATTTTTCACTCCTATGTCTCAATCTTTCATCATTATAGATAGTAACGAAAAAAATGACAAGTTTCCACCAAATGAAAAAAAGCAACGGCTGTCTACTGCAGCTGTTGCTTTTTCACTATTCTTCGTGCTTCACAAGTATTTTTTTCACCTTGCGATCAAACTCTCTTCGAGGAATCATTACCGAATGGTCACACCCCTCGCACTTAACGCGGATATCCATTCCCATACGAATAATCTTCCATCGATTTTCACCACATGGATGGGCTTTCTTCATTTCCACAACATCGTACAAGTTATATTGCTTTTGCTCCATTCTCTAAATCCCTCCCACTATTAAATTGCTTTTTCACTAACTAATTCTTCGCGACTATATAAAACCATACGTGGGTATGGAATTTCAATCCCATGTAAATCAAGACGATTTTTAATCTCTTTGCGAAGAGCCCTCGCAATAACTGCATGCTGCATCGGCTCAACTTCAGCAATAACACGTAATACAACTTCAGACGCTGCCAATGTTTGAACACCTAGCAATTGAGGTGTCGTTACCATTTTCTCATATTTTTCTGGTAATTCTACTAATAAATCTTCAATAACTTGCTCCGCTCGTACTATATCACTTTCATAAGAAATAGATACATCAACAAATGCTACACTATTACTAACGGAAAAGTTCGTTACTTGTACAATACTACCATTTGGTATTATATGAATTTCACCTGTCCAGCTTTTCATCTTCGTTGTACGTAGTCCAATTTCCAAAACAGTTCCTTCAAATTGACCTATTCTTACATAATCACCTACTGAAAATTGATCCTCTAACAAAATAAATAATCCTGTAATAACATCTTTAACTAAACTTTGTGCACCAAAACCGACTGCTAAACCAATTACCCCAGCACCGGCTAATAAACCTGACGCATTAATATCAAACACACCTAAAATCGCAATTAACATAATGAACATAACAACGTATGCCACAATATTTTCAAGCAACTTCGCTACCGTAACTGTACGACGTTCTGAAATTTGAATCGGCGAACGGCTTCCCATACGAAACGCATTTCGTACAATTGCCCTTGCAACTCGCACAACGATTGCACCAAGTATTAAAATAACGATTATTTTTAGTGACTTCACACCTATATTCGTCCAATCAATGGACTCAAACCATTTCAACGCTAAATCCATGTCCCTCTACCTCTCTAGCTAAAATTTCTTTTTAGTTATCCTTATTATTGTATCAGAACTCTCTCTGATTTCTGAAAAAAATTTATGACTTTAATTCCATTTGTTAACTTCCATTCAGGTATAAAATGAAACGAATATATATATACTAGTAC
>NZ_JBFPJH010000256.1:0-4769 GCF_040838255.1 Bacillus sp. C30
GGCTAATAATCAGTGGGGGATGAACAAAACCCCACTGATTAAAGTTTCACTTTATCGCATATTAATTTTTAATTCCTTGCGGAAAAGTAAATACACATAAAGGGTCATATTTTTTACTGATTTTTCTTAATTTGTTCGCATGTGTCCCGTAATAAGCGTTCATATAATCTTTCAAATCGCTGTATGGGAAATTGATGGATGAGCCTTCTGTTATGGATTCTATATAGTCAAATCGGCTTTCTAACCATTGGGAATTATCCTTTTTAACAATCGGATCTTCCCATATAGTTTGGATTCCTAGAATATAATGTGCATCGCGGTAATAAAAAGCGCTCGCATCTTTACCTACATCTTGAATTTTTCCTCCAAGGGGGTAGAGACTTATAGCTGCAAAAATACTACCGGAAGCTCTATCTTCAATAAGACTAATAATTTTTTCGATTTCTTCCTCGTTATATTGTTTATGAACGAACCGGCCTGTAGATTTAAATTGTTCAGACGGTGGATATGAAGATTCTACAATGGCCATTGCTTCAAGAAAACTGATATATTGTAAATTCATCTTCACCCCGTTTATATTGAGTAAATCTTGTAGAATGAACGCTGCATCTTCTGGGGTACCGTAATATAAACCTCGTCCATATATTGCAAGTCCTTCCACAGCAGAGTTGTATATGCTCGCACCGATTGTCATCTTACTATTTAAATTTACTAGCCAGCTTTGCCATGTGTGAAGAAATTCCTTTTGGATGTCTACTGAAGCGTTAGGCCAATATAGTTCAACGAAAGTAACTTTATCAACTATTGGAGGGAGCTTAAAAGTTAGCGAAACAACGATGCCAAAATTTCCGCCACCTGCCCCGCGACAAGCCCAAAATAAGTCTTTATGGCAAGTTTCATTAGCTGTAATTACTTTACCTTTATAGTCAATTAATTCTAACTCTATTAAATTGTCACAACCAAGGCCGAAATACCTACTAGAATAGCCCCAACCTCCACCTAAAGTGTATCCACTTACTCCAACAGTTGGACAAGTTCCTCCTGGAAATGGATAACCTTTTGAAGAGATAAAGTCATAGATTTGTTTATTTTGAGCACCACCTTGAATGACTAATGTATTTTTATGTTCATTAAGCTGCATACAGTTCATTTTACTTATATCAATTACGAGGACATTGTTTCCGACAGAATATCCTTCGTAATGGTGTCCACCAGAACGAATGCGAATAGCAATTTCATTTTTTCTCGCCCAAATAATCGCATTACTAACATCCCATTTCGTAAAACAATAAATGAATAGCTAAAGGAAACTTTTGAATAGCCCGATTCCATTCTTGTCTAGCTTCTTCGTACTCACAATCATATCTTGTAATAATTTCACCTGTTAATCCTTCATAACTTAACTCATACATAATAAGCACCTTTCATTCATTTTGTGTAGTAGTTTGTTTTTCTAGAAATAGTGTATGTTCGTATCGTTTGTTTGTGATGAAGGCGTAGTATCTTTATGTAATAAAAAATAGACTAACTATTGGGGAGTTAGCCTGAGGGGAGAATAAATATGTAAACGGCGGTTTTACTTGGGGAGGATATTCAATTCTTATATAGTTATCCTAATAGCATTGAACTGTCTCAAACAAAATTATTCATTTGAGGTACTATTGATTATTTTCACATTTGGCCAGTTTTCTTTTAAGAGTGAAATGAATTTCTCCTCTTCTTGTGGTACGAAAGATGTTACTGAGTCGAATAAATTATAATGAATTTCTATTTGTTGTCTTGTCCAATTTTCTGAACGAAGCTTTTTACCAGAGTATTTAATGTGGCGTATATCTTCAAATGGAATTTCAGTACGGAGTATGAAACCATGTTTAACAATAAGGGCAGATTCCGTTATTTTGTAATGAGAAAAATAGAAAGAAGAGAGATTCACGATATTTAACAGCATCATAAGAGTGAAAAAAATAGAATTCTCATGTTGAAAAAATAGAGAAATGAAGAAAACAACGATAAACAATGAGAGAAAAATGATATGGAATGGATTTTTTTTCGCTTTAAATTTCAAGTCAGTCACCTCGTTATACCAATCATTAAAATAATTAAATCACGATATCGTAATAAAACATAAAAATATGCAACATTGCATATTTTTATGTTTCGTTATTCGTGTAGACTTTTTTGATGGGATAAATTTAAATGAAGTTTTTCAACAGTGGAGTTGTATAAAATGATTTGCAGAAAAAGTATTAAAGTAATAGTCATAATTAGTTGTATGATGATTAGTGGTTGTTCAAATAGATTCGTTGAGGATGGAAATCGAAAACATGTATTTGTAAAAGCAAGTAAAGTTTTAGTAGAGGTTGTTTATAAAATATATAAAAGGTAAAAGGTGTTTTCGTATATGGAAACACCTTTTTTGTAGTTAAAATTGAATGCTGAAGTTTTGGAATGTGTGAATGCCGGTTCCATGTTGAATTAGGTTTGTAGCACTTAAATATTGAACAGCATATTTCACATCTTAATAATAAGTGGTTTCTAAAAACACATTCGCTGTTTGTTGGGATAAGTCCTTTTTATAACGTATAAATAGATATTTTGATAAAAGTTTGTAAAATAGGTAAACGAAATATTGAATTGTTTGCTTTTGGTATGGTAAGATGATGGAGTGGTAATAAACGGTATCGTAATTTGTTTATGGTTTTAATAAACCTTTTGGAGGAATGTTTAGTATGAGTGATATTTCAGAGAAGTTTTGGGATGCGTCGATAGAGGAATTGAAGAAAGGGTATGTATTTGACGAGGAAGCAGAGGAGTATGTTTGTTTAGCTTGTGGAGAAACGTTTATTAAAGGGGTTATTTATCAAGAAAATCAAGTTTTGTATGAAGCAGAGAAGTTTGTACAGTTGCATATTCAAAATGAGCATACATCTATGTTTGAATATTTATTAAATCTTGATAAAAAGTTTACAGGCTTAACTGATTTGCAAAAGAAAATGGTTCAGTTTTTCCATATGGGACTTAACGATAAAGAGATTGTAAAAGAAATGGATGGCGGGAGCACATCGACGATTCGCAATCATCGATTTACATTGCGCGAGAAAATGAAGCAAGCGAAAGTATTTTTAGCGTTAATGGAATTGTCAGAAGAAAAATCAAAAGTTCAAACTAAATTTGTACCGATTCATAGAACAGCTACGATGGTGGATGATAGATACAATATTACAGAGGAAGAAAATGCTGAAGTTTTAACAGTGCATTTTACAGAAGGTTTGGATGGACCGCTTTCTAAATTTCCGAAAAAGCAAAAGCGTAAATTGATTATATTACGTCATTTAGTGAAGAAATTCGATAGTAATAAAAAGTATACTGAAAAAGAAGTGAATACAGTTTTAGAAAATATATATCCGGATTTTGTAACTTTGAGAAGATATTTAATCGAATATGGTTTTTTAGATAGAACAGCTGATGGAAGCCAATATTGGGTGAAGTTATAAGAATGAAGAGAAGAAAATGAATAGATGCACATAATAAAAACAACTATACAAAGAGATAGAGGATTACAGATACGAAAAATATGTTAAAGTTCTATGATGAATTTGAAAATAGTGAGTGGAAGAGGCAATTACTTTGACGAGCAAACAGTATAGAAATGGTTGGAGTAATTACAACTATTTGAGCACGGATTTAACTGTGCAGATTTTAAATAAAAGGAGAAATGAAATTTGAAACCACCTACAGATAACAATAAAGAAGGTGTAGAGTCACAGAAGTCAGAAACAGAACATAAGCCGATATGGAAATCGATGTCCATGTTTTTAGTGCCGTTACTTTTAAGTAATGTATTACAATCAGTTGGACAGTTATTTGGAATGGTAGTAGTAGGAAGATGGCTTGGCGTAAATGATCTAGCAGCTATATCGGCATTTTTCCCGTTATTTTTCCTACTCGTTTCATTTGTAATTGGAATTGGTTCTGGTAGTTCAATTTTAATTGGTCAGGCATTTGGTGCTAAAAATGAGGAGCGCTTAAAAGCTATCGTTGGTACGACGCTTACGTTTACTTTTATTATCGGAGTCGTGTTGGCGATAATAGGTAGTATTTTTGCGATGGATATTATGCGTCTTATGGGAACGCCAGAAAATATTATTGAAATAAGTGTGCATTACGCAAGAATTTTATTTATATCTATGCCAGTGTTATTCTTATATTTTGCATATACAACATTTATGAGAGGTACAGGAGATTCAAAAACGCCATTTTACTTTTTAATCGTAAGTACAGCGCTAAATATGATTTTATTACCAATTCTTATTTTTGGCTGGTTAGGAGCTCCGAAATTAGATGTTTACGGAGCAGCCTATGCTTCAGTTATATCTACAGTTATTACGTTTATTGTCATGCTAGTGTATTTAAAGAAGAAAAATCATCCACTACAATTAGACGGGACAGTAAGAAAATATCTTCGTATGGACTGGGAGTTATTAAAATTATTGTTACGCCTCGGTATTCCAGCGAGTATTAATATGATATTAGTTTCATTATCAGAGATCGCGGTAATCGCATTTGTAAATCGGTACGGTTCAGATGCAACAGCGGCGTATGGTGTTGTGAACCAAGTTGCAAGTTATGTACAAATGCCAGCGGTTAGCCTCGGCATTACCGTATCAATTTTTGCAGCGCAATCAATTGGTGCGAACCAATTTGATCGATTACAGAAAGTTGTTAAGGCCGGAATTATTATGAATTATATCATTGGTGGTGTATTAATA
>NZ_JBFPJH010000257.1:0-4763 GCF_040838255.1 Bacillus sp. C30
TACTTAAATAATTAGTCAAAATAGATTGTGACGTCGCTATTACATAAGAAGAAGCACTTGTTTTAATTTCATCTTTGGCTTCTTCTAAAAGAGCTAATATTTTATTCGTGTAGTCTAATAAAATGTCACCAGAAGGTAACAGGGAGACACCTTTGTTATCTCTATGTAGTAAAGGCGTTTCTAATTCTTGTTCTAATTTTTTGATTCGCTCAGTTACATTTGGTTGTACATAGCCTAGTTCTTTAGCGGCTTTACTAATAGATCCTTCGTTAGCTACAGTTTTAAATATGATAAGATCATTTATTTCCATTCATTTCAGCCCCTTATACGGTATCATTATAAATGATATCAAACATAATTTATACCTATTTTACGTCAGCCGATCATCGGTTTATCATTATATATATAAGATCGAAAGTGAGTGATAAACATGATTGGTATGCAATATAAGGTCATTTTGCCAAAAGATTATGATATGGGGACTATTAGAGAAAGGGTGAAAAAGAATGGTTATAAAACGGATGGTTTTCAAGGGTTGAATTTTAAGGCTTATTTAATTGCTGAGGCAGGTAAGGATGGGGGTTTCCATAATTGTTATGCACCTTTATATATTTGGAATGGTCATGAAGGGATGAATAAATTTATCTTTGAAGGGTATTACGATAATATTTTGCAATCGTTTGGGTGGCAACAAATAAATATAGGTGTTCCATTAGTTGTTAATTTAAGTAATGATTTTAGAAAAAGTAGATATGCTGTTGAATATGCAGGGAGTATTTCTCAAAGTAAATCGCTGATTGGGACGCAATTAAATAAAGTAAATGAAAATGTGCAAAACATAGAAAAATGTTTAGGGAATGTAATAGTTTATAATCCGGATAAGTGGGGATATAGTCAATTCAGTTTTTATAAGGAAAAGCCTGAAATAGATGTAATGGACGATGTTACTATTTATGAGATTTTACATATTTCACGAGGATATGTTGTTGAATGCTAAATTAAGAAAAAGGAATGAAAATCTATGCCTTTTGTGAACGTTTATTATCATGAAGATATATTAAATAAAGAAGAGTTGAAAAAGATAGGTGAATGTATCCATCTTTCATTAATTGAACATTTCGACATCCCTGAAAATGATTATTTTCAAATATTTTTACCTTATCAACAAAATCAATTTTTGTATGATCCATATTATTTGTTGGAAAGAGGAGAAATGAGAACTGAGAATATGATTCATGTTTCTATTACATGTGGACCTGGAAGAACAGTGCAACAGAAAAAAGGTTTGTATCAATCTATATCCTTTGAAGTTTCGGAATGTTCCAACGTAAAAGTTACTGACATTTTTATTACATTACATGAGACAGCTGCTGAAAACTGGTCATTTGGTCAAGGGATGGCACAATTGGTAAAAATGAAGGGAGCAAAATGATGAATGAACCAATTGAATTTTATATTCCAAAGAAAATGAGAGAAATAGCACCTGTATTTTCTCATTATAGTGAAGAGATATTATTTGAGGAAGTGTGGCGGGATGCCGCTTTAACATTAAGAGAAAGAAGCTTATGTACATTGTCGGCACTAATCAGTCTTGGTAATACAGAACAATTATCATTTCATCTGAAGCTAGCTAAACAAAATGGGATAATGGAGAATGAATTAGTTGCATTAATAACACATATGGCTTTTTACGTTGGTTGGCCAAAAGCTGTGGCAGCTTTAAATATAGCAATGAATGAAATGGAAAGTTAAGAATAATGATTTTGGGAGGTATTTTTAACATATTTCTACTTGCATTACTATCACTTGAGTGATAAAGTGATAGTAAGATCAACGCTAGGAAGTGATGAAACATGCGTGAAAATACGATAGGATCGTTAATATGGCTACGTTTAATACGATTTACGAACCAAAGTAATCAAATGTCAAATGAGTTTTTAAAACGTTTTGATTTAACAACAGCCCAATTTGATGTGCTTTTGCAAATACGGACTTATCAGCCATTAACACAAATGGAGTTAGCAGAAAAGGTTACCGTTACACAAGGCGGTATTTCTCGAATGTTAACACGTCTTGAAAAAGAAGGATATATTATACGAAAACAAGATTGGAAAACGAAAACAATTAGTCTTACAGAGCAAGGGGAAGCGGCTTTAGAAAGAGCATTGCCAGAGCAACTTGCATTTCAATCATCATTTTTTGATGATGTATTAAATGAAGAAGAGCAGAAAATACTATACGAGTTGATGTCAAAAGTTCATAAGCATAGTGAAAAAAAAGAATTACCGAATGAGTAATTTTTTTTACTCAATCAATTGACTAATCAAGTGATAAAGAGGAGGAAGTTTTATGTATACAATTCCAGGACATCACCATATTTCTATGGTGACTAAAAATGCGAAAACGAATAATAATTTTTATCGAGATGTCTTAGGATTACGCCGGGTGAAAAAGACAGTCAATCAAGATAATCCATTTATGTATCATTTGTTTTATGGTGATTTAACAGGGAGTGCCGGAACTGAATTATCATTTTTTGAAATGCCGAATGTAGGTAGAACAATCCGTGGTACAAATGCAATAACACAAATAGGCTTGCTCGTACCTTCAATAGAAAGTCTTACATTTTGGAAGAGACGTTTTGAGTCACTCCAGGTGGCGCATGGGGAAATTACAACTTACGCCGGAAGAGACGCACTGCACTTTGAAGATCCAGATGGTCTACGGTTAGTGCTGTTAAATAGTAAAGATGAAGAGGTGCCTGAATATTGAACTGCATGGGATGAATCTTCTGTAGAGCAGAATCATCGTATTTTAGGCATGGGAACAGTTGAAATGACAGTGCGCAGTTTAAATAAATTATCAAAAACATTAACAGGTTTGTTTAGTTATAAAGAAGTATCCCGTTCAGACGATGAGGGGATTTATCAATCTATCGATGGTCAATCTTTTGGAGAAATTTTGGTGAAACAGCAAGATGGAGAGAGTGAAAGACCAGGAAAAGGAAGTATTCATCATTTAGCTATTCGTGTGAAAAATGATGAAGAACTGAGTTATTGGAATGAAGCGGTGAAAGATAAAGGGTTCCAATCAACAGGGATTATCGATCGCTTTTATTTTGAAAGTTTATATTTCCGTGAGTCAAATGGCATTTTATTTGAGATTGCAACGGATGGACCAGGATTTACAGTAGATTCAACAGTTGAAGAATTAGGAAAAGAGCTGGATTTACCACCATTTTTAGAAGAGAGAAGAAAAGAGATTGAAGAGAAATTAATACCGCTTTATTAAAAGGGAGAGAGCAACTATGGAAAAATACCGTATTGATACAAGTAAGGGAATTGAATTTGGATTATATTCAATTGGAGATCATATTTTAAATCCGCATGATGGTTCGAAAATAAGTGCAGAAAAAAGAATTCATGAACTAATTGAAACAGCTAAGTTAGCAGATGAAGCTGGAATTGATGTGTTTGCTGTCGGTGAAAGTCATCAAGCGCATTTTACAACGCAAGCTCATACAGTTATTTTAGGAGCTATTGCACAAGCTACGAAAAACATTAAAATCGCGAGTTCTGCAACAGTATTAAGTACGTCAGATCCGGTTCGTGTATATGAGGATTTTGCCACAATTGATTTAATTTCTAATGGTCGTGCTGAAATCGTTGCTGGTCGCGGCTCTCGTATTGGGGGATATAGTTTACTTGGTTACGATGTAAATTATTATGAAGAACTATTTGAAGAGAAGATGGATCTTTTATTAAAAATAAATAAAGAAGAAAGTGTAACATGGAAAGGGCAGTTTAGAACACCACTTGAACATGCGGCAATTATACCGAGAGCTAAAAATAACAATATGCCAATTTGGCGTGCTGTTGGAGGACCGCCTGCTAGTGCAATTAAGGCAGGACGCGCAGGTGTACCAATGATGCTTACGACACTTGGTGGCCCAGCTGTTAATTTTAAAGTTTCGGTTGATGCATATCGTGAAGCAGCTGAGCAAAGTGGTTTTGATCCAGCAACATTACCAATTGCGACAACAAGTTTATTTTATACAGCAGAAAATTCACAAGATGCACTTAGTGAATATTATCCTCATATTAATGCTGGTATGCTTGCGCTACGCGGTGGTGGGTATCCAAAACAACAATTTACTAACGCAGTAGATCACCGTGATGCGTTAATGATTGGTAGCCCGCAACAAATTATTGAAAAAATGCTTTATCAATATGAATTATTTGGACAGCAACGTTTTATGGCACAGATTGATTTTGGCGGTGTACCATTTGATAAGATTGAGAAAAACATTGAATTAATTGCTACCGAAATTATGCCGGCTGTTAGAAAATATACAACGAAATAATGATTAAAGTACCGGGAATATAATTTATTCTCGGTACTTTTTTATTTAGTCTGTTTGAAAAATGACAAAAAAACGAATTTTATGTCTAGAGAAAGGGGAGTTTTTTTCTATTTGTGAATAACAATATTGTTGATTTGAATTTTGGAAATACATTTTTCTCTTGACAAAAAACTAGCATATTTCTAGGTTTGATTCGAGGACATTTTTCAAGGGTAAAGTCAAGCGTATGAAGAGAAAAACATAATAAAAATTGATATAAGAGTGTGTTGTATGTTTGAAAAGTACGTTTTTAAAATGTGAGAAATCAAATTCAAAAAAATTACAAAAGACATATTTCAGACAAAATCCTGTCAATAATACGTCAAAAATCACCTGAATTTATTATGTAAGTATATTATAC
>NZ_JBFPJH010000258.1:0-4757 GCF_040838255.1 Bacillus sp. C30
ATCTTGATTCGTATCATATTAAATACATAGGAGGTGATACAATATGGTAAACAATAATAGCGGAATTCGTCATGAATTAGTAGTTCGAGGCGCTGAAAATGCAATTGATCAGATGAAGTATGAAATTGCACAAGAGTTTGGTGTACAACTTGGTGCAGACACAACAGCTCGTGCAAACGGTTCTGTTGGTGGTGAAATCACAAAACGTTTAGTAGCAATGGCGAAACAACAACTTGGCGGTGGGATCACCCGCTAACATAAATACAACAAATGATAGTAATAATAATTGGGCTTGATTTGATTTATTAGGACATGCAGGGTTATTTTGTTCTTAGAAGAAGAGAAAAAGAGCACTAATAAGGGAACAAAGAACAAACGTATCGTTTATATTTATATCTATATTATATAAATAGGAGTAATCAATTCCGTATGGCAAACGGTGATACAGTTCATGGCAAGCACTGATACAATTTGTTCCTTGTTTCTCTTAATATGCACGTTTTTTGGTCGTGTATACCAATAAAAATCAAAAAGAAGCTATTTTGGTGTTTATTACGATAACAGTTGTAACAAAAAAGAGACGCATTTTTTCGTCTCTTTTTTGCAGGTATGAATTACGATGAAACGTGAAACACATGTGTGAATATATTCTTATTCTATTTTTGGCCCAATATACCTTTTTCATTATGAATTTTTTTGATTGGCAATTCACTTCGGCTATCTGATTAGTGAGATGCGTTAGAAAGAACAGAATAGGTGCTGACGTCATAACGCTGGGACTGTGTATGTAGTACATCTCCTGTATCTTTTCTAATTGTATTGATTTAAGATGTTTTATGTAAAATGAACAGAAGGGATTTTGAAAGAATAAAAGTGTAATCAATCGTTCTGTTTTCTTAATGTATATAACTTTCGAAGTTAAAATTTTTAGTTACTAGTATGTAGGTAGTTTACCTTATGTTTCTGTTGAAATATATTGCTTTAACCTTGTTTTCATTGTCGTAAAAAGTGCTTATTGTGATTTCTACAAATCCTTTCTTGTCTTTTTTATTACATAGGAGTAGAAATCGTTGAACTTTTTCCATAAAACGGTATCCAAAAAAAGGAGTGAATATTTCCCTATGCTTCATAGCATAGTAAAACCATAGATAGTAGAACTATAGGAGGTGATATATATGCCAAGCAAGAATATCAAAAAGAATGTTAAAAAGAATACCAGAAAGAATCATACCACATTGGTACAAGGTGCTGAGCCTGCAATCGATCGTATGAAGTATGAGATTGCACAAGAATTTAGCGTGAAACTAGGTCCAAATACAACATCTCGCGCAAATGGTTCTGTTGGTGGCGAAATCACAAAACGCTTAGTAGCCATAGCAAAACAACAACTTAATGGTAAGTCTAAATAACTTTAGACACTTAACGAAAAGCATCCAAATCGGGTGCTTTTCTTACGATTCATATTCATAAGTACATAGAATGTAAAGCCTATTGCTCAATCTATTTAAATTTTTATCCACTTTGCAACAGAACCACCTTATATTTGCACTAAAGTTGTTTACAGTCCCCCCATAAATGGACTGTGTTTCGATATTAAAAGAGTATGTACAGTCTCCTTAATTTCTCCTATAACCTTTTGAATAGACGTAACCTCAGGTAAGTATTTATTATATTCTTCTAATTGAATTAGATACTCATAAGTATCATGACACATTTTCTTTTTTAGAAGGCCATTCAAACCCATGACTAGAAACAGTGTCATTGTAGATAGATATTGTATTTTCCCCTCAGAAGCTTTTTTTCGTAAGAAGACCAGGATGTGTTCTTTAGTTTGAAAACATTTGTACTGTTCTCGAAATGGAATACCTAATATTCGCTTTCTAATGATTTCCACTTGTTTTTGGCGCCGTGTTCTATCTAACACGGCATTATACAGTTCACTAGTGAACTGTTGTTTCGCACAAATTGTTAACAACCACATTTTTATATTATGGTTGTCATCTAAATGTTGCGTTAGATCTAAAGTATATTGTAAATACGGTATGTTAGATGGTGTATTAGTACGATGTACAACACCTACATCATCTATAAAAATGTATTTTTGAATGTAAAGTTCAATGAATATATTTATGGAGGTATGCATTTCTATATTAGATTGCAGGGGTGCTTCTATAGTTTGAGTGTCGTCGTTAATAGATAGTAAGAAAAAAAATCTGGGATTGTTAGATGGTTCATAGTATATCACCTTTCTGGAAAGGGAAGTTGTATTTAAATATATACTAGAGTTTACTCTGGTGCAAACTTCATTTTCGTTTATGTATGAATTGCTCCAATTCCTTTCAAAGTACGTGAAGCATGACGAAGGGTTTGAAATTCTGCGGATTTGGCAAAACGTCTCTTTACATGCCTATGGTCCTGTTCTATAAGATTGTTGAAATGCTTGATTGTACAATGATTTGTACGTTTATAAAAGCCTGGTTCGTTTAATTTGTTAAATAACGCTGGGGTTTTGTCTGTTGTGAGAATCCTTTAAATTATCGTGATATCTCTGAGGATTTAAAAAAATGGATTTATATCCTTCAACACGTGTAATTTTTTGATACCTTTTATGTGGAATTTAATATGTGATTTTTATATAACAAAGCAAAAATAGCTTTATTTAGGTGCTTTTGTATGAGTATTTATTTTAAACTACACACATAAAAAGGAGCAGAATCTTGTGCAGTGACCCCCGTCAAGTAGACAGTAATTAAAAAGCGCAACTAAGCAACCTGAGTTCTATATTTATATGGACTCAGGTTATTTAATTTCTTTTGAAACCTTTGATGATTATAAAAATGTATATATTTGCGCACGGCAAGTTTAACCTCATTTGCTTTACGGAAGGAGGTTAAATGAAAACACTCAGCCTTAAAGTGACTGAAAAAGTTTTCCATACAAGCATTATCCCAACAGTTGCCTCTTCGAGACATACTTGCCTTTATCTGATATTTTTTAAGTAATTGATTATATTGACGAGATGTATACTGGGACCCTTGATCACTATGTAAGAGGAGTCCCTTCACATTTCGTTTTTTCTTTGCCTTTTTAAAAGTGTATCTAACACAAGCTTTAAGTCGTTTCTACGACTGGTTTCATAGGCAATAATCTCATTGTTATATAAATCTTTAATAGCGGATAAGTACAAGCGTTGTCCATTGAAAATCAAGTAGGTAATATCCGTTACCCATTTCTCATTCGGTCTTGAAGCTTGAAAGTCTCTATTTAGATGGTTATCTGAAATCACATAAGCCTCTTTTTTTCCGTAATAAGGTCGTTTTCTCCTAATTATGGCTTTGATCCCCAATTCACTCATCAGTCTTTGGATGCGCTTATGATTCAAATGAAGGTTATATGTGGCTTTCAGCCACACTTGTATTCTTCTATATCCATAAATTCCTCTTAGTTTTGTATGACACTCCAATATCTTTTTCTTGAATTCAGTGTCCGCTAATTGCTTTTTAGAAGGCACTGCGTGTCGCTTTATCCATTTGTAATAGCCACTTCTGGTTACACCAGCAATGGCACATAATAGAGTAACCGTATATCCTTTTTCTAACATCTCATATATAACTTCAAACTTTCTCATTTTGGATATAGCTGACATGCCTCCTTTTATATTCCTAAGAGCTTTTTTAACATCTCATTCTCCGCTTCTAATCGTTTAATCTTAGCTTCTGGATTCTCAGGTTTCGTTCTTGGTCTACCTAAACCTGGCCCGTTCGCTTTTCCACGTTTTTCTTCTAGCCCTTTGATACCTTCAGCCTCAAAGTGTTTGACCCAACGACTTACAACTGAGTGATGAATGCCTAATTCTTTCGCAACCGTTTTATAGCTCATGCCTTCTTTTAAGTATAAATCTACAGCTTTTTTCTTAAATTCTACATCGTAAGTGACTCTAATTTCGCTCATAGAAAAATCCCCTCCATAGTAAACAGGTTAATGTGCTTTCTTTTTCCTGTCTACTATAAGGGGATCATATCATTGCTAAGTTCTTCTCCTTTTTATGTTTTTACAATGATGATGCAACGTGTTTATAATCCTTACGGTAGCCTGTTCTGATGCAAAGTTTGAAAAATGTAAAAAAGACTTTAGATTAGAGAGAAGATTTAAGCAATCGTTACTAATTTCTGTAATACCATGTATACTGAAAAAACGGGGTCTGACTCAAGACTCCGTCTCTGTTCATATAAGTCCTGAGTTGTCGCAATTCCTTTTATGGTACGAGAAGCATGACAGATACTTTGGAATCCGAAAAATTGGGAAATCTTAGTTTTATGTGTCTATGATCTAGTTCATTGTTTAGATTTGTTTAAAAAACTTTGCAACAGAATCACTTTTTTTACCTTTACTAGAAGATTTAAGCCCCAATAAATGTAATACAATTAAAAAAATTATAGAACCTAATCCTACTATCATTACAGATAATCCCTTAGATCTAATCGGTTTTATAGCAAGCACCCCCTATTGTTTTCAGCAGAGCAAAAATACAGAGAATTGCAAAGCAAAGTGCAGAGGTGAGCAACTTGACATGGAGCCTCTAAGGGCATGACTCATTCGCCAGGAACTCAGCCGTACCAATGGCTGGCGTGCCAACTTAGGCTATCATGCTCTCTTCTCCAAGTAAAGTTGCATGCAGGAAACTTCGCTGCAATTCTCTGCACTTTTATTTTGCAAAAAACACCCTATAGAAAATTATATTTACACACTTAATGTAT
>NZ_JBFPJH010000022.1:0-29371 GCF_040838255.1 Bacillus sp. C30
ATAATATCCAAAATAAACCTCATGTAATAAAATATAACTTAATTCACTTAAAGGAGTTTACATATGTTCAGTATTATTTGGATATTTTTTACGCCACTTCTCTTACTATGCGGGATTGCTGGTGGTATTTTTTTAATGGTAACAGGAATGAAATATCGGAAATTACTTGTTATCTTAATGGGGATTATTTGCTTTTCATTGGTTATAATGCCTTTTATTTTTTTGAACAAAGGGATCAATGGAGAGACCGTTCTCCACATTCCACCTGTCCTATATTGGATACTTTTCTCTCTAGCTGGTTTATTAGCAGGATTGAATGGGGTACGTTCAAAAATTAAGAGTATACGCAACATGGGATTCATTATTTTCTCAATAGGACTATTTGCTATCAACTCATGTCCATGCCTGATTCATCTTTTATTCGTTAAGGAGTTATTACATATGGAATCTACCAACTTATTTATTTGGCTTATCTTAGCCCCTATTTTGTTATTATGTGAAGGCATCGTTGGCATTTTTTTAATTGCTGCCGGAATGAAATATCGAAAATCATTTATCGTTATAGCTGGTTTGATTAGCATATCTCTTATCTTTGTTCCTATCATTTGTATAGGTTTTGGAATAGATTTAGAGGGGATGGTTCCAATTTCAGGAACTTTATATTGGTGTTTCTTCTCTTTAGCTGGACTATTAGCTATTATAAGTGGAAGACAAATATCCAGCATTCGTGCTGTGGGAACAATTTTGTTTATAACAGGGCTGTGCTCCGTAGCTGGTTATCATTTTTTATATCTAACTCTTTAAAAGACAAAAAAGCAGGGAAATTAATTCCCTGCTTTTCTATTTGGTTTATTGCCTGATGGTAAGAAGAACGATAACACCCAAGCAATACCGGCTAATATAGTTGCAATTAAGAAGGCATCGTTAATACCGTTAATTGCAGATAGCTTTGAAATTTGTCCGAATAATAGTTGTGTACTCATCGCATCTCCTGCTTGAGCTGATCCGGCTAATGCCGCTAAGCTTTGGCCCATACCGTGTACTTTATCAACTAAAATCGGGTTTGACGTTGTTAACATATTGCCGTAATCCGCTACGTGAGCAGTAGTTTGTTGCGTCATAAGCGTGATTAATATCGCTGTTCCAATTGAACCAGCTACTTGTCTTGACGTATTTTGCGTTGCTGTACCGTGAGAAATTAATTTCATCGGCAGTGCATTCATACCAGCTGTCATAATTGGCATCATAATGAATGACATACCAATTGAGCGTATAATATAATCCGTCATAATAACGCTATACGGTGTATCCATCGATAACGTTGTAAATTTATATGTCGCAAATGTTGTAATGGCTAATCCGACAATTGCTAACGGACGAATACCATACTTATCAAATAGTTTACCTGCAACTGGTCCCATGATCCCCATAATTAATGATCCTGGAAGTAATAATAAACCAGATTCCATCGGTGTAAAACCGCGAATGTTTTGCAAGTATACTGGAAGTAATAACATACCTCCGAATAAGGCCATCGTTACAATCGCATTAATTACTAATGTGAAAGTGAACGTCGGATATTTAAACACTTGTAAATCAAGCATTTTATTGTCTGTTGTTAACTCTCTCCAAATAAATACAGCTAAACCAATGACACCGATGATAAGTGTTATAACAACTTCTGCACTAGTCCAGCCATTATTTCCAGCTTCACTAAATCCGTACAGTAAGCTACCTAGTCCAATACTTGAACTAATAACACCGAATACATCTAACTTTGTTTTAGACACTGGCTGAGCTAGTGTAAAGAATTTAAAAGATAAGAACGTAATAATTAAACCGATAACAAACATCCCATAGAACATTAAGTTCCAGCTATAGTTTTCAATTACCCAACCTGTTACAGTTGGTCCGATAGCTGGTGCTAAAATCATCGCTACCCCAAGTAACCCCATAGCTGCTCCGCGTTTATTAGGCGGGAATAATGTCATGAAGATATTCATACCAACTGGCATTAAAATACCTGCACCAACCGCTTGAACAACACGGCCTGTCATCATCATTGTAAAGTTTCCTGATGTAGCACAAATGATAGATCCTACAGTGAAGAATAACATTGCTGCTATGAATAATTTACGATACGTAAATCGTGAAACTAAAAATGCACTGATTGGTACTAAAATTCCGTTTACAAGCATGAAGCCTGTAATTAACCATTGTGCTGTTGAAGTTGATACGTTAAATTCATTCATTAATGGAGGCAGTGCAACATTAATGATCGTTTGGTTTAAAATAGAAACGAACATACCGAGAATTAATACAGCTACAACTGCCTTTACATTCACATTCTCTACCGGCAATTGTCTCTTCAGCATTTCTTTTTCCTGTTTTACTTGCTCTTGCTTCCCTGTTTCTAATTCCACTACGTTAGAAGCTTCTGTTTCTTGTTTTTGTTCAAGTTCTTTCTCTACTGTTTCTGCTTGACTTACTTCTATCTTACTTACGGCTGGGACTTGTTCTTCTCCCACATTCGTTTTTTTCTTTCGTAAAAGACGATTTACAAGGAAGAAGACGATTATACAAAATAGTGCATATCCTACAATTGCAATTGAGGACATCTCATCTCCCCCTTACTTATGAATACGAACTGACACATTCATTCCAGGAACAATATTTACTGATTTACTATGATCTAAAGAAACTTTAACTGGTACAACTTGCTTTACTTTCGTATAGTTCGCTGTTGCGTTACTTGATGGTAACATCGAGAATGTATTCGCTGTTGTTAATCCAACTTGTTCTACTTTTCCCGTTAACGTTGTATCTGGGTATGCGTCTACATACACATCTACTGTTTGGCCTTTTTGAACATCATCAATATTTGTTTCTTCAATATTTGCTGTTACCCATAAATTGCTCATATCAAATGCATAAGCAATTGGGCTACCTGCCCCAACGAACGCATTAGTTGTTGCATTTGATTGTACAACTGTTGCATTTTGCGGAATTGTTACATCTACTGTTTGCTCACCATTTGCTCCTGCTACAGTAACCGCACCTAATTTATCGTTCTCATTGTAATTTTTTCCGACTTCAGCTTTCCAGTCTGTTAATTTACCTGCTACTGGTGATGCAATTGGGATTACTTTCCCGTCAATCTTTGCATTTTCTGTTTTTAAATAGTTTTCCGCTTGATTGTAATAGTAATAACCGCCAATACCGCCGCCAACTAATACAATTAATGTGATAATGTTGATAATTACCATTCTTCGAAACTGATTCATTGCATTCCTCTCCTTATATCGCATATAATTTTTTTCTAAACTATTTATATCCTTAGTGTTTATATTGTTTAATTGTTAATTATATTAACCTTTAAACAAAAAAAGCACACCTTTTACGACGCAAACTATGTTTTGTCTGCATCCTAGCGGTGCTGATTTCTAAAGGACTATCGTTTATAATTATAAATAATTATCCCGAATCTACAACCAACAATTTAAACCTATATGTTGTTTAAACAACATTGCACTATACATGTGTTGTTTAAGGTTAAAAAATTAAACGAGGTGAAGTAAAAATGTCTATTAAAAATACAAATGATCCACGTGTAAAACGAACGAGACAACTCATACAGGATGCTTTTGTCGCTTTAGTAGGCGAAAAGGGCTTCGAAAATGTAACTGTGCAACATATCGCGGAACGCGCTCCTGTAAATCGTGCTACATTTTATAGCCATTACCATGATAAATATGATTTATTAGAAAAAAGCATAGAAGAAATGTTAGAAAAACTAGCCGCAGTAATTAAACCACAAAATCGAAATAAAGAAGATTTTCAGCTCACTTTTGATTCACCGCATCCAACTTTTTTAGCTTTGTTTGAGCATATCGCAGACAATACTAATTTCTATAACGTTATGCTCGGCGATAAGGCAGCTGGAAACTATTCTTATAAAATGATGAAAACAATTCAAACACATTTAACATTAAGCCTATCTATTTCCCAGCCAGATGATGAAGACCTTATGGTCCCTCGTGATATTCTTATTAGTTATGTTACAGGCGCTCATATCGGAATGATTATGTCATGGTTAAAAAGAGGCATGATTTATACCCCACATTTCATGGCAATGCAATTAACTCGCTTAATTATTTTAGGAGCTCATACTGCAGCAGGATTAGAAAGACCGTTTTAAAAATGGAAAAAGCGAAGGAGGTTATCCTTCGCTTTTTTCTATTAATTAAATGTAATGTTATGTACAGCCTCTTTATCAAGACGTTTAATAACTTCTACAATTAACTTCACTGCGTTTTCATAATCATCACGATGTAACATCGCTGCATGAGAATGAATGTAGCGTGTCGCAATCGTAATTGCCATAGATGGGATACCATTTAAAGAAATGTGAATTGCTCCTGCGTCCGTTCCCCCGCCGGCTACAGAATCATACTGATATGGAATTTGTAATTCATCCGCAACATCAACAACGAAATCACGTAAACCTGTATGACCAATAACAGAAGCATCATATAGAATGATCTGCGGACCATCACCCATTTTACTTTGTGCTTCTTTTGCCGTTACACCTGGTGTATCACCAGCAATACCTACATCTACTGCGAATGCGATATCTGGCTTAATATAGTTTGCAGATGTTTTCGCACCACGAAGACCAACTTCTTCTTGTACAGTCCCAACGCCGTATACAACGTTTGGATGCTTTTCATCTTTTAATTGTTTTAATACGTCAATTGCAATTGCACAACCAATTCGGTTATCCCATGCTTTTGCAAGTAACATCTTTTCATTCTTCATCACTTGGAATTCGAAGTACGGTACAACTTGATCTCCTGGTCGTATGCCCCACTCCATCGCTTCTTCTTGGCTAGAAGCACCAATATCGATAAACATGTCTTTAATTTCAACTGGCTTTTTACGAGCTTCTGGAGGTAAAATGTGCGGTGGTTTTGAACCAATTACACCTGTTACATCTCCTTTACGCGTTACAATCGTTACGCGCTGTGCAAGCATAACTTGCGACCACCAGCCACCCACCGTTTGGAAACGAAGGAAGCCTTTGTCATCAATTTGCGTAATCATAAAGCCGACTTCATCTAAATGACCTGCAACCATAATTTTCGGGCCGTTTTCTTCCCCAACTTTTTTCGCAACTAAACTTCCTAAATTGTCAGTAGAAAGTTCATCTGCAAACGGCTCAATATATTTCTTCATTACTTCACGTGGTTCGCGCTCGTTACCCGCAATACCGCGTGCGTCTGTTAATTCTTTTAGCATTGTCAATGTCTCGTCTAATTTTATCATTGCCAACACCCTCCTTTTTCTTCAGTCACTTTATTATACAAAAGGAAATTGAAATATTCAAAAATTAAATTAGTATCCTTGTGTTTGACGCTGATGATTTACTTCATTTTTATCTAAATATGCTTTTTCAATTTCATCTTGTTCAAATTCAAGCGCTTGTCCAAGGCGAAGATAGCTTGTAAATAGTTCAATATAGTTCGTAATAGAAGGTTGATCTGTAAAACGAATTACTTTCGCATATGTGTCTAAGAAAATTTCCACTTGTGTTTTATTCGTTTGCGCACATTTATAGAATAAGAAGTTTTTATCAATTCCTAAATCGATTCCGATTGATAAAATAAAATGTAAACCATCTACGTATTCTTCTAATATTACTTCACGTTCTGAAGCTGGTTTATTGCTCCAATATTTAAAACAACGTGTTTCATTTGCAAGTTCTCCAATTTCTACAAGAAGAGCTAACATTTTTTCTTTTAACAATTTTTTCGGTTGTAAGTCATGTTCTTTCACAATACGGTCATCTAATTCTTTTTGTAATTTAAATAGTTGTAGTAAGTCCATTCTATTGCCCTCCTCCAACATCGCATTTTCCGCAACAATGTTGTTTCATCTCAAAGTTCATTATTATTTTTCGTTTCTTATTAACAAGTCAGCTACCTACATCTTTATAAAGATAGCTTGTCCTTAATTTGCAAATACGTTTCAATCATCACTCATAGATTGTTCACTTGATGAAAGTTCCATATCATCTTTCCATTATAGCAGTGTCGTTTCTGCTAGGAAAGATGCACTTCTCACGAATGAGTTCAAATAAAAAAAGTCAGGAGGATTCTCCTGACTTTATATATATATTCTTTTATATCGCTATAGATTTTATATTGATTTTGTCATATCGATAACGACACATCCGTTAATCTTTCCTACTTTCATGTAAAAGTCTCCTCGTTATCGTTACAAAAATTCTTACAAGCACATCTTAATATACTTGAGCAAGAAATAACGATAATAAGTGGCGGATTTTACAATAAATACAAACAAAAAAACCTTAGAAGAAAATCTTCTAAGGTTTTAAACAATTAGTTAATGTTGTTTTTTGCAACTGTTGCTAATTCAGCGAAAGCTTTTTCGTCATGAACAGCTAAGTCAGCAAGCATCTTGCGGTTAACTTCGATGCCAGCATTTTTTAAACCGTGCATTAAGCGGCTGTAAGAAAGACCATTCATACGAGCTGCTGCGTTGATACGTGTAATCCATAATTTACGGAAGTCACGTTTCTTTTGACGACGGTCACGGAATGCATACATTAGAGATTTCATAACCTGTTGGTTAGCAACCTTAAATAATGTACTCTTAGAACCGTAGTAACCTTTTGCTAATTTTATAACTTTTTTACGACGTTGACGAGTAACTGTACCACCTTTTACTCTTGGCATAATATTACCTCCTAGTTTGTTCTATATATCAGCCGAACTTATTTTAAGTTGTCAAGCATTTGACGAATGCGTTTGAAGTCACCAGCGCTAACTACACCAGCTTTACGTAGTTTACGTTTAGCTTTTGTAGATTTGTTAGCAAATAAATGGCTTGTGTAAGCGTGAGAACGCTTCAGTTTACCAGATCCAGTCTTTTTGAAACGCTTTGCAGCGCCGCGATGAGTTTTTTGTTTAGGCATAGGTATTTCCTCCTCTATCTATTACTTATCGTTTTTCGGTGCTAAAACTAAGAACATACTACGTCCTTCCATTTTAGGCTTAGATTCAATTGTACTAACTTCAGCACAAGCTTCTGAGAAGCGATCTAAAACACGTTGACCGATTTCTTTATGAGTAATGGCACGTCCTTTAAAGCGAATTGACGCTTTAACCTTGTCGCCTTTCTCTAAAAACTTGACAGCATTACGAAGTTTTGTGTTAAAGTCATGTTCATCAATTGTTGGACTTAAACGAACTTCTTTCATGCTAATTACTTTTTGATTTTTGCGCTGTTCTTTTTCTTTCTTCTGTTGCTCAAAGCGGAATTTACCGTAGTCCATAATGCGGCATACTGGTGGTTTCGCATTTGGAGCAACCAATACTAAATCAAGATTAAGACCTGCAGCTAAGTCTAAAGCGTCATTACGAGACTTGATTCCAAGTTGATCGCCGTTTGCGCCAACTAAGCGTACTTCACGTGCACGAATTTGCTCGTTAATCATCATATCCTTGCTAATAGTAAGCCACCTCCAAGGTTTTCTTAGAATACGTTTTGCAATTGTAGAACCCGAACAAAAAAAGTGCGGGCACACGGCACCCACACTTGTAATATCTTTAGTAAGAAATACATTTACCTGCTAACTGCGAATGCGTCCATCAGGTGAGAAGCGGGTGCTTCTACTTGTCAAAACCATATTCTATTATCCTTGATGAGTTTATCATAGGACATGACGTCTGTCAAGAAGACGCGATGTGTTTTACTAACAACAAGAAATATTGTAACAAACAACCAGCATACTTGCAATACTTTTTTATGATAAGTATTGTTTGGTTATTTTTTCTAGATTTTCTTTTTTATAATACATAAAAAAGCCGCGGTATACCGCGGCTCTTTCTTATCGTTTTCCTTCTACCTTAATCATGTCAACAAACGCATCTAATGCGATTGTTTCTGATTTTTGTTCACCATATTTACGTACGTTAACGCCATTTTCAGTAACTTCATTGTCACCTACTACAAGCATGTACGGAATCTTTTGCATTTGTGCTTCACGGATTTTGTAACCAATTTTCTCTTCACGAGTGTCTAATTCAACACGGATACCAGCACGTCGTAATTCATCTTGTACTTTCTTCGCATAGTCTAAATGTACTTGCGGAGAAACTGGAATTACTTGCGCCTGAACTGGAGCTAACCAAGTTGGGAATGCGCCTTTGTATTCTTCAATTAAGAAGGCTACGAAACGTTCCATAGTTGATACAACACCACGGTGAATTACAACTGGACGATGTTGTTTACCGTCTTCACCAACGTAAGTTAATTCAAAGCGTTCTGGAAGTAAGAAGTCTAATTGTACAGTTGAAAGTGTTTCGTCTTTTCCAAGAGCAGTACGAACTTGAACGTCAAGTTTCGGACCATAGAATGCCGCTTCACCTTCAGCTTCATAGTAATCAAGACCCATTTCATCCATAGCTTCTTTTAACATACCTTGTGCTTTTTCCCACATCTCATCATCAGCATAATACTTTTTAGTATCTGCTGGGTCACGATAAGATAGACGGAATGAATAGTTTTCTAAACCGAAATCTTTGTACACTTCTAACGTTAAGTTTACAACACGTTTTAATTCTTCTTTAATTTGATCTGGACGAACGAAAATGTGCGCATCATTTAAAGTCATTCCGCGTACACGTTGTAATCCAGATAATGCTCCAGACATTTCATAGCGGTGCATTGTTCCAAGTTCCGCAATACGGATTGGTAATTCACGGTAGCTGTGAATATCATTTTTATAAACCATCATATGGTGAGGGCAGTTCATTGGACGAAGAACTAACTCTTCATTATCCATTTCCATTGATGGGAACATGCCATCACGGTAATGGTTCCAGTGACCAGAAGTTTCATAAAGCTCTCTACTTCCTAATACTGGAGTGTATACGTGATCATAGCCTAAGCTTGCTTCTTTATCAACGATGTAACGCTCGATAATACGGCGAATTGTTGCACCTTTTGGTAACCAAAGTGGTAAACCTTGTCCTACTTTTTGGCTATTAGTAAATAGTTTTAACTCTTTACCTAATTTACGGTGATCGCGCTCTTTCGCTTCTTCAAGCATACGTAAGTGCTCATCTAATTCTGCTTTCTTAACGAATCCAGTACCGTAAATACGTTGTAACATTTTATTATTGCTATCGCCACGCCAGTAAGCACCAGCAACACTTAATAATTTAAACACTTTAATCTTCCCTGTAGATGGAAGGTGAACACCACGGCAAAGGTCGAAGAATTCGCCTTGCTCATAGATTGAAATAACTGCATCTTCTGGAAGATCGTTAATTAAATCTAATTTTAACTCATCGCCGATTTCTTCAAAGCGACGAAGTGCTTCTGCACGTGGCACTTCATGACGAACGATTTCTAAGTTTTCGTTCACGATTTTTTGCATTTCTTTTTCGATTTTTTTGAAGTCTTCAACTGTAATTGCTTCTTCCATATCAATATCGTAGTAGAAGCCATTTTCGATTACTGGACCAATGCCAAGCTCAAGCTTAACATCTTTATATAAACGTTTTAACGCTTGTGCTAAAAGGTGAGCTGTTGAGTGGCGTAAAATATATAAGCCATCTTCAGAATCTAATGTAATAATAGAAACTGCACCATCTTCTTCGATTGGTGTAACAAGATCGATCATCTCATCGTTTAATTTTCCAGCCACAGCTTTTTTCTTTAAGCCTGGGCTAATAGAAGCTGCGATTTCTTCAGTTGTTACTCCTTTTGGAAACTCCTTCACAGCTCCATCAGGGAAAGTAATTTTAACTACATCTGCCATCACTGGTCACTCCTCTTTTTTTTCAAAATAAAAAACACTCATCCCATAAAAAGGGACGAGTGTTGAATTCGTGGTTCCACCCTTGTTCCAATTAACCTTATTGTTAATTGCTCAAGTTCAACATAACGGTGTTGTCCGTTAGCAATTACTAGAAAAACGTTCACTGCTAAAGTTTAGAGGTGGTAAGTAATTATCCCGTACTAGGAAGCTCACACCCTAAGGCTTCCCTCTCTGAAAATCGTAGAAAACTACCCATGTCCTCATCATGACATTTCAATATATTTCATTTATGTAGGTAATTATATGCTCAAAAACTTAGAAAATCAAGGGCGTTACCTTTATTTTTTAAATTTTTCACATTGCGCTCAAATTCATGTAATCCATGTAGTTGCACTCGTTCCTGAAATACATTTCGCAAAGTAATAATCATATTATGATCTTGTTCTTTCGTATATAAATAAATCTTTTTCGGCGAAATAGAAAGAAGTGGTGCAATTACTTTCGTATCGATATATACATCCTGTTTCTTTAATAATTCTTCATCTATATATTGAACCAATTTCTCCTGTTTTAAACGCCTACCTTTATCATCATAGAAAATAAAACTTTCATCAAAAATAAGATGTACACAGGACAAACGTGATTTCCGGCTACTTACTTGTTGGCGAAGTGTCTCAATAAATATTTGGTATTCCTGCTCCATCTTATACTCATCAATTGCAACTTCAGCAAGCTTAGTTACCATTTCCCTATATGTACGAAGACGAAAACGAACGTATGATGAAAACGAGAATGAGAGCGGATCACAAAGCCAATCATTCAAAGACGACGCAATATAAGATTCAAATTTTTGACGTGTTAAATCACTAGATACTCCTTTTCTTCTTTCCTTTAAAATCTCATGTGCCATATGCAATATTTGATGACACTCTTCTTGTTCTTCATAAAAAAACTTTTCCTTTAAAATGGTATGAATCCATTCATTTTGTTTCACATTCATAATGAAATATAGTAATACTGGCAATAAAATCTTTTCAATATAATTTGATTCACATAATGGTATATGAATAACAACCTTTTGTTCGTTTAAATATACACTTGTTTCCTTATATAAGGATTCTGTTCTTTTCGTTAGTTGTCTGTATACGTACACAGCATCATTTTTTTCTTCGAAGCAAATTTCAATCACTTTTGTCCCCCCTTTTATCCCCGCTCTAAAGGATTGCATCTATACGTTACAAATCCTATAAGAGTCCGATCTATGGAAGTTCACTCTTAGTAGAAACCTATCTCCCATCGTTAGAACATCCACTCGATATGGCTTGCTAATTTTATATATATTAAGGGAGGGAGAAAAAAATGATACAAGCTACTCTGAAAAAATGATTAAAATAAAGTGAAACTTTAATCAGTGGAGGTTTTGTCCATCCTCCACTGATTATTAGCCCGCACCAATCGGGCTTTTACGGGCAGCAGGGCTCCCACCTAACTTCTTTGCTTTACAGCCGAATTTTGAGGTGGGAGTCTTACTGCCCGCCAATAGCGGGATAAAAAAGAGCAAGCTTCTCAGCTCGCTCTTTACTTATTACGACGATTTTTCCCACCAATTGGGATTGGCTTCGCTAAATATTTAATTCGTTCCATAATACGGGCCGCTTTCATCTCTTCTGCTTCACCGCGCTGTGTATACGTTAAATGATGTTCCAACTGTTTGAAATCAAAGTTAGATGTAAAGAACGTCGGTAAGTTTTCCAACATACGGAATTGCAAGATTGCACCGAGTACATCATCACGTACAAAACTTGACATTGCTTCTGCCCCGATATCATCTAACATTAATACTTGTACACGTTTGACAGCATCAATCTTTCCGCTAATCGAATTATCTTGAATCGAACTTTTGATTTCACGTAAAAATTCAGGGAAGTATACGAGCATCGAACTAATTTTCTTTCGCGCAAGCTCATTTGCAATTGCCCCTAAAAGATACGTTTTCCCTACACCAAATTTACCGTACAAATATAAACCTTGTGCTTTTTTACCTGGTTCGTATGTGCTTAAAAATTCATTCGTTGCACCTATTGCATCAATACGTGCATCTAAATCTGAAGGGTCTAAATTTTCCATAGTTGCCTGCAAAATGTCAACTGGCATATATACACTTTGAACGAGTTTTTCATATTTTTTTCTCTCATCATATGCTACTTTTCTAATACAACGATCGTATTGAATATCAATCATCTTACCTTGAATGACAAGCTTCGGCTCATATCCTTGTAGCATATTTTTACATGACCCTAAATCTGGACAATCCGCACATCCTACACTTTGTCCAATATATTCATATAACTTCACAAGACTTCGTTCAATCATAGAAGTCGTTACTTCACCTTTATGTTCGTCTATAAATTCTTTCACACGAGGGTGCGCCATCACTTCTGCCTTTAAGACTTCATATCTATTTTTAAAGTTTTTATTTTCCATTAATTTCGTAAATGAATTTTGAATATGCTCCATTTTCTCACCTCAAAGAGCGTTCATTTTCTTTTATTAATCACGCTTATATTTTTTCAATACTTCTTCTAATCGTTTCCGTTCATCTTCTAACGTACTTGCATCTTTTTTCGCACTTACGTCATTTTTTACAGGTTCTTTCTCTTCTTCTTTCGACTCTTCTTTAAGCCAATCTGGTACCATTTCTTTTCGCACTGTTTTCTTCGCTGTACGACCTTTTTTCTTCGTCTCAGCCCACTCTTGATATTGACGATTCTCTTCTTTCGCTAGCGCCATCGCCTCGCCTACTGTACCGACCTTTTTTCGCGCCCAATGTCCAGCAATCTTCTCGACATACGTTTTAGCAAGCTTCATATCTGAGCGTAGCATAACGTAATAAATAAGTACATTCACAACCCCTGGCGTTAACTTTTGATTTATCATTACATCCTCAACGATTTGCAAGTCCGCTTTCGTCGCCTCTGCACCGCCTGAAATCTCTTTCAATAGTTGTTTTGGCGAGATTTCCTCTAACTGCTTCATTAGCATCTCTTCTTGCGTAGATGGCTCTTTCTCTTTCATTGTACGAGCAGCATGAGGTTGCACTCTTTCACTTAATACAGGTAACGCTTGACCATTTTCGAATTGATACCAATCGCGTGCTCCCTTCCGAAGCCTTTCGATATCAATTGTTTGCACTTCTGTCACTGCGCCAAGAACGATATTTTGCATCGATAACACATCCACACCGTACACATAAGCGAGTGTAATAACACATTCTCTCACTTGATCTGTAATCGCCTTTTTAGGAACAAGCGCTGATAGTCCGTCTACAAATAAAGAGAAATCAAAGAAATCGTTCCAAACTTTCGGAGCATCCCCATTCTCGTTACTTGGCATAATTGTCGTTTTCGGGATACGCAGTTCTTCTTGCGCATATTCAAACTGACCTGGGTTAAACGAATCAAATATATCGTTGAAGGAGCGCGTAACATTTTCATAAGAAGCAAAATCGAATTCTTCTTCTAAGAAATATTGCTTTACTTGGTTGTATTTTGTCCGACTCAAGCGATTATATAAAAAGATACTTAAAACAATATCATCAAAAAACTGCTTCGGAGATAAAGGTGGTTGCAATTCATATATAAACATTCGAATATCTTTTTCTTTCTTAATATATACATTTAAAAGACCAATCGCTTCTAACTTTACTCGTTCCCCATATATTTCAGGAAGTTGCATTTGCATAGTCACCATAAGGGAGTGATGTGTATTCTCTTTTCCAAACACACGATCTTGCTCTAACTCTCCCCATAGTGTCATGTATAAGCTAAAAGCTCTACTACCTATTAACGGCTGATACAACATCGTTAATACTTTCCGGTCGTAATTATGTAACAACCCTTTCGCACTTACTTTATAACGATCAATCGGCAATAGCTCCATCCATGACTGTTTTTCCATTCTTGCTTTTCCTTTCTCTCATCCAATCTAACCTACATTTCACTCGTTTTATCTTTATTATATAATTTATTAGCTCTCTTATCTCGTTTACTTACAGTATATAAAGAGATTCCTTCTACTCTCTCTCTTTTTGCAGTATATCTTTTAATTCTTCAATAAATACATTTAAATCTTTAAATTGACGATACACAGAAGCAAAACGTACGTAAGCAACATCATCAATATCACGAAGTTCTTCCATAACAATTTCACCAATCATATCACTTTTCACTTCTGATATACCTAAGTTACGAAGTTCACGCTCCACACTTTGTGTTACTTCCTCTAACTGCCTTAAAGATACAGGTCTTTTTTCACACGCTTTAATTAAACCGCGTAAAATTTTCTCTTTATTAAACTCTTCTCGTGTTCCTTCTTTTTTAACAACGATAAGAGGTGATTCTTCTACTCTTTCAAATGTCGTAAAGCGACTTAAACAACTTTCACACTCTCTTCTTCTTCGAATAGAGCGCCCCTCGTCTACCGGACGCGAATCTAACACTCTTGTTCCATTATGAAAACAGGATGGACAACGCAATTCATTCACTCCTTTACACTATAATCTTTATTCTTTCGCTACTCACCTACATGTGAAAATATATATACAATATTATATAACTCATTCTTCTATAATGACCACTCTAAGTTATTACATATCGTGATCCTATTTTATATAAACTAAAAAAGAGGTGCATTGTACACCTCTTTACATTTTAAATCAATTATGTTCTTTTTTAAAGAGCTTTTGTTTCTCTCTGCTTAATTTCGAAGCTACCAGTGCCTCGAGGAAGCTCGATGCTCTCACGCGTTTTCGCGTTTAAACCTTCTGCAATATATTCTGCAGCAACATTTGGATCAATACGATCCCCACAAGTATAAACATCAATACTTGCGTAACCGTGCTCCGGAAAGCTATGAATTGTTAAATGTGATTCCGAGATAATTACTACTCCACTTACACCTTGTGGTGCAAATTTATGAAAAGCAACCTCACGTACTTCAGCACCAGCTCTTAGTGCTGCATCCACAAATAATTGTTCAATATACGGCATGTCATTAAGCTTGTCGAAATCGCAATCCCAAAGTTCAGCGATCACGTGACGACCCATCGTATCCATAGTATCCATTCTACAGTTCCCCCTTGTAAATTTATTCTAACTGTTCGAATTGAAAACTAATTTGCAATTTGGCTTGCTCCACTACCACGGGGGAAAGTTAGTCCAGAGAGGTCCTAACCCTTTAAGTAGTGACTACGTACCTCAGCTCTTAAGTTTACGAGTGTTAGTATACTTTGTTTATTTTCATTTTGCAACCACAGTTTTTTCGATTTTCTGTCATAATTTCCTCTTTACTTTTCCCTAAAAAATTAATCGATTCACAAATACAGTAATCCCAATGGTTTTTGGTATGTCCACTATTTGAAAATATATTCATATAATTTTTTCCCTTTTCAGAAAAAAATAAAAAAAGAGGGCAAATATTTACTTGCCCTCTCTCTATTTCACTTAAATATGTTGCACATTTTCTTGTTTTGCTAATTCATCAACAACTAACGTTACAAGATCTACAACACGACGAGAGTAGCCCCACTCGTTATCATACCAAGCAAGCACTTTCACTTTACGATCACCCATTACTATTGTAGATAAACCATCAATAATAGCTGAGTGTGTATTTGTATTAAAGTCGATAGACACTAAAGGCTCTTCGCTGAATTCTACAATTCCTTTTAACGCACCGTTTGCAACAGTTTTGAATGCTTCATTAATATCTTCAACTGTTACATCACGTTTTACGTCTACTACTAAATCAACAAGAGACACGTTTGGTGTTGGTACACGAAGTGCCATACCATGAAGTTTTCCGTTTAAGTGCGGAAGAACTTTTGCTAGCGCTTTTGCAGCACCCGTCGTTGTTGGAATGATGGACTGTCCGCAAGCACGCGCTCTTCTTAAATCTTTATGTGGGTTATCAATATTTTTTTGGTCATTTGTATAAGCGTGAACAGTTGTCATTAAACCGTTTTCAATTCCGAACTGCTCATCTAACACCTTTACAACAGGCGCTAAACAGTTTGTTGTACAAGATGCATTTGAAATAACAGTATGCTTTGTGATATCTAATTGGTCTTCGTTCACACCAACTACGATTGTTACATCTTCATTTTTACCAGGTGCTGTTAAAATAACTTTTTTCGCTCCAGCTTCAACATGAAGAATTGCTTTTTCTTTAGAGTTAAATTTACCAGTTGCTTCAATTACAACTTCAACACCTAGATCTTTCCAAGGCAACTCCTTTGGATCGCGGTTGTTTAAAAGGCGAATCATTTTCCCATCAACTAGTAAGTGATCTTCAAATGCTTCCACTGTTCCGTCAAACTTTCCATGAACTGTATCATATTTAATTAAATGCGCTAACGCTTCTGATGGATAGCTTGCATTTATTGCTACAATTTTGAATGCGCTTTCTTTTATTGCTTGACGAAATACCATTCTCCCGATACGTCCAAATCCATTAATTGCCACACGAGTCATAATATGTTATCCCCCTTGAATGCGTTATACTATTTATCTCCAATCCCAATAATAGTATAACACAAAAAGGAGATATGTCACTAAGCATTTTCATTAATTTCACAATTTTTTAATCAATAATGTTCCATTCTTTCAAAATAGAAGCTAATTGTGTTTTCGTTCCAGTAATTGTGCCATCATTATAAATTACCTCATCTGCCTTCTTTACTTTTTCTTCTAATGGCATTTGAGATTGAATACGAGCCGTTGCTTCTTCTTCTGAAAAGTTATTTCGTTTCATTAAACGTTCCAATTGCGTATTCGGTGTGACTGCTACAACTAAAACACGATCAACGAGATTTGTTAATTTACTTTCAAACAAAAGAGGGATATCTAACACAACCGCTTGCATACTTTCTTTTATGTACATCTCCTTTTGTGCATTCATTTCTTCACGCACCGCAGGATGAACAATTTCGTTTAACTGCAATCGTTTTTCTTCATTATAAAAAACGACACTCCCAAGCTTTGGTCGATCAAGCTCTCCATCTTTTTGTAACACTTCCGTTCCGAACACCTCTACAATTTTGTTATATGCCGGTTTTCCTCGTTCTACAACTTCTCGCGCAATAATATCTGCATCAATAACCGGTATACTCATTTCACGAAACATTTCTGATACCGTACTTTTTCCGCTTGCAATGCCTCCTGTTAATCCAATTACTACTGTCATAATAATCCTCCTCACAATATTAAAGGCGCGAAACTAATGTTCCACGCCCATACTTACATTTTCCAAATTCCAATAATAATGAGTAATACCCCAGGCAGGAATGTAAATTTTTGTAACCATTTCATATTTGATAAAATCGTACCGAGCTTCATTCCAATAAATAAAAATAAAGAACTCATAACCGCGACTAATAACGCCATCATCGCGGGTGCATAACCTAATAAAGATGCACCAATTCCAGCACCAAACGAATCTATAGAAAGAGCGATACCGAGAAGTAGCGCTTCTCCTGCAGAGATAGTTCCTGATTTATCAAAATCTGCAACAGTCGGCTTCCGCAAAATTTGAATCACTAACCCTAGCGAAGCAATTTCTAGTTTCCAAACCTTCTCCTCTTGCTTCGGTTCTTCTTTTTTATCACTTCGAAAAAATTGATATAATACCCAAATACCTATTCCAATAAGAACAAATCCGCCGATACGCGTTGCGATAACAGGTGAAAATATTTTCGCGATCATATGTCCAATTCCCATGGAAACGAGCATTACAGCTGCTGAACAGATCCCGATAATTATAATTGATCTTAGTGGAATTCTTACGCTCCTTAACCCGTATGTTAGCCCTACACTACAGCTATCTAAGCTTAATGTAAAAGCTAATAAAATAAGAGATAAATAAAGGTACATCGGTAAGCTCCTCCCTTATACATAGCTCTGCTCTATGTATATGACAAATGCCTATCCGATGTTATCCCTTTTCTATATTCTAGGTTGGCAAATTGGGCAGTAATGTGTTCCCCTTCCGCCAACAACTGTTTTTTCTAATAGCGTACCGCAAGTCACACACGGTTCTCCTTTTTTCCCATATACATTTAGAAGTTCCTGGAACGAACCAATTTGTCCTTGTGAATTAATATACGTTCTAATTGTACTTCCGCCTCGCTTAACAGCTTCGCCCAGCGTTGTAACAATCGCCTCGTAAATTCTTTCTATTTCTTCTTCTGTTAAAGATGCAGCTTCTCGTTCTGGGTGAATTTGAGAACGGAATAACACTTCATCTACATATATATTTCCAAGCCCTACTAAAAGACGCTGATCTAATAATACGACTTTTATTTTACGATTTGTTTTTTGCAATCTTTCTTGTAAATACTGCGGTGTCAATTCAGCATCAAATGGCTCCGGTCCTAAGTCAGCAAGAGGCATTTGATTCAACTCTTCACCTTTCTTAAAGAGATGCATCGTACCAAACTTTCTCACATCTTTATAATGTAATTCAGTTCCATCTGTAAATAAGAAACAGACGTGTGTATGTTTATCAATCGGCTCATCCTCTTGATGAAGTAAAAACTTACCTTCCATGCGCAAATGTGAAACAATTACATAGTTCGTTACATACAAAAGCAAAAACTTACCTCTTCGCTTTATATTTTCAATTGTCTCGCCTCTTAGCATTTCTTTAAAAATTTCTGCATCATCCGGTCGTTTTACTATTTTGGGATAAGTAATAACGACATCTTCAATCGTTTTTCCTGTTACAAGATTTTCAAGCGTCCGTCTAACGTTTTCAACCTCTGGTAATTCCGGCATTTCATCACGTCCTTATTTCGCATCGTACCAAGTTGGACCGTAAGAATAATCAACTTTCAATGGAACGGCTAGTTCAATTGCATGCTCCATTACTTCAGGTACAAGCTTCTCTAATTTTTCAATTTCTTCTTTTGGTGCTTCAAATATCAATTCATCGTGTACTTGCAGAAGAAGACGCGCTTGTAATCCTTCTTCTTCTAGACGATCTGCCATAATAATCATCGCTTTTTTAATAATATCAGCCGCACTACCTTGAATTGGTGTATTCATAGCTGTACGCTCAGCAAAGCTACGTAAATTGAAATTACGACTCGTAATTTCCGGAATATAACGGCGACGATTTAATAATGTAACCACATATCCTTTTTGTTTCGCATCTTTTACGATTTCATCCATGTATTCTTGTACACCAGGGAAACTTTCTAAATACTTTTCAATAAATTCCGCTGCTGCTTTTCTTGTAATTCCTAAGTTTTGCGAAAGACCATAATCACTAATACCATACACAATTCCAAAGTTAACAGCTTTTGCTTGTCGTCTCATGTTAGATGTTACTTCATCTTTCCCAACACCAAATACATCCATAGCTGTTTTCGTATGAATATCCATGTCATGTTGGAACGCTTCAACTAACCCTGGATCATTTGCAATGTGAGCAAGCACACGAAGTTCGATTTGTGAATAATCAGCCGCGTACATGATCCATCCTTCTTCTGATGGAACGAATGCCTGACGAATCTTTCTTCCTTCTTCTAAGCGAATCGGGATATTTTGTAAGTTCGGATCTGTTGAACTTAATCGACCTGTTTGCGTTAACACTTGATTAAAACGAGTATGGATTTTAGATGAATCTTCATGTACAACTTTCAATAAACCTTCAATGTAAGTTGAATTTAGCTTTCCTAATTGACGGTAATGTAAAATATTTGGAATAATTTCATGACGATCCATAAGTTTATCTAATACATCCGCCGACGTAGAATAACCTGTTTTCGTCTTTTTAATAACTGGTAAGTTTAAATTCTCAAACAGAATAACCCCAAGTTGCTTCGGTGAATTAATATTAAATTCTGTTCCCGCAAGCTTATAAATTTCCTGTTCCATTTCCTTTAATCTACCTGCAAGTTCTTCTCCCATATTACGAAGACGCTCCGTATCAACTTTTACACCTTTCACTTCCATATCAGCTAATACACGTGCAAGTGGTAATTCTAATTCCGTAAATAATTCATATTGCTCGTTCTTTTTTAATTCTTCTAAGAACGTTTGCTTTACATCATATAATACATGCACTTTACGAGCTACATGCTCCGCTACTACCTCTAGCTCCGGAACAGCACGCTTCGCACCTTTCCCGTAAACTTCTTCGTCAGATTTTACGGCATGCGTTTCTTTCATTTTCGCTACAGTACGGAAATCTTTATCTGTATCGGCTGGATCAAGTAAATAAGCGGCAATTAATAAATCAAAGTCAATCCCTTGAATATCTACACCTTTCCACTTAAGAGCAACGATAGCACGCTTCGCATCAAATGTATGTTTTCTCATTTCTCCATTTGCAAGCCACTCTTTAAAAGCATCCGATTTAAGAGCAACATCGGCTGGAATGAAGTAACAACCATTTTCATTTTGAATACCAAAACCTTGAATATCGGCTTTATGATAATTATCTTCTTGCACTTCAACAATAAGCGCACTATCTTGCTGAAGCATTTCTTCTGTAACTTCTTCTACAATATCAAATGTAATATCATCTAATTCAGCTGGAGCCGTTTCCTCCGGCGTAACACCTAACTTATTTAAAAGGGATGTAAATCCTAAATTCTCGAACATTGGAATCAAATCGCTTGGTTCATACCCTTTATATTCCATATCATCTACATGCACAGTAATCGGTGCGTCTGTAATAATAGTCGCAAGTTCTTTACTCATAAGAGCTTGTTCTTTATTCGCTTCTAACTTTTCTTTTAATTTCTTTCCACTCACTTGATCTAAGTTTTCATATACTGCTTCTACTGTTTCAAATTGCGTTAATAATTTAATGGCTGTCTTCTCACCAACACCTGGTACACCTGGAATGTTATCCGATTGGTCTCCCATTAAACCTTTCATATCGATAATTTGCTTTGGTGATAAGCTATATTTCTCAAATAAAGCTTCTTTCGTATATTCATCTACTTCCGTAATCCCTTTGCGAGGAATACATACGAGTGTATTATCTGAAACAAGTTGCAGTAAATCTTTATCTCCTGAAATAACTTTAACATGAAACCCTTGCTCACTCGCTTCTTTCGCTAACGTTCCCATAATGTCATCCGCTTCATAATTTTCCAGCTCATAACGCGGTACATTGAATGCATCAAGCGCCTCACGAATAAACGGGAATTGCTCTGATAACTCAGGTGGAGTCTTTTGACGCCCTCCCTTGTAATCACTATACGTTTTATGACGGAATGTTGTTTTCCCCGCATCAAACGCCACAAGCATATGCGTCGGTTTTTCTTCCTCTAGTATCCTCATTAACATCATTGTAAAACCATAAATTGCGTTCGTATGTATACCTTTGTCGTTATTTAAAAGCGGTAGTGCAAAGAAAGCACGATACGCGATATTATTACCATCTACTAATACGACTTTTTTTTCCAAACTACAAACCTCCCCATACATATTTGAAACGATTTTTTCCACAGAAAAAAACCGTTCCTGTCCTCTCTCTATATTAACATGACTAATAGAGAGAAGAAAAATAACGGTTTTTTTCTATCATATATAAACAGACTTACATTGGCATAAAGGGAAGTAACGAGAATAGCATAACTACTCTCGTCCAAAATTACTCCTTGGATGAAGGGGTTTTCATATATTATATTAACAGAGCTTTATTAATATTTAATTAAGCCATTGTTAATATATTGTAAATATCCTTCATCCTATTTTTCAGTAGCTGATTTTGGTAAAACAACTGTAAATGTTGTTCCTTCCCCAACCTCACTATCCACCGTAATCGTACCTTGATGCGCTTCAACTAAATGTTTTACAATTGATAAACCAAGACCCGTTCCACCCGTATTTCTACTTCTTGCTTTATCCACTCGGTAAAAGCGTTCAAAAATACGTGGGATTTCCTCTTTACTAATACCAATTCCAGTATCAGATACTTTTATATAAGCATTATATTTATCTTCTGCCAATTCAACAGAAACAACGCCTCCAGCCGGTGTGTATACAATCGCGTTATTAATTAAATTAATAAAGATTTGTTTCAAGCGACCTGGATCCCCAATGACAGAGACACGTTTTAATGCATTCACTTGTAAAGAGATTTCTTTTTCTCCCGCTTTATTATCAAGCACCATATGAATATCTTCAAGAAGTTCCTTCATATCAACGGTCCCCATATTTAGTTTAAACCCTTGTTGCTCGATCTTTGACAAGTCTAATAAATCTTCAATTAATCCTTGCATGCGTTCACTTTCTTTTAAAATAATATGTAAGAAATGTTCGCAGAATTTTTTATTATCCATAGCCCCATCCAAGAGCGTTTCTGAAAAACCTTTAATAGAAGTAATTGGCGTCTTTAGTTCATGAGAAACATTCGCTAAAAAGTCTTTTCTCATTTGTTCTAATTTCTTCAGCTCAGTAATGTCATGGAATACGAGAACAATCCCTTTCCACTCATGGTTCGTCCCAATAATTGGCGCTCCATATACTTCGAAATGCTTTCGCTCAATACTAAGTGGCAATAACATTTGTTTACGCACTTTCACTTCTGTCATAAAGATTTCTTCCACAAGCTCAATAATTTCTGTATGATGAAACGATTCATAATATAAGCGATCTAAATATTCTTCATCTGTTACGTGGAAAGTTTCCTTATAAGAACGGTTTACAAGGTTTATATAACCGCGGCTATCAATTAAAATCATTCCACTTCCCATATTTTCAATTAACGTATGCAGACGATCCTGTTGCATTTCCTGCTCAAGAGTCATCTCTTGTAAATTACGAGCTAAAATATTAATCGCTTTACTCAGCATCCCTGTTTCATCCGAATGACTTTCATAAGCGCGTGCTTTATAATTTCCCTTCGCTAATTCAATGGCAACTTTCGTAACCGATTCAATCGGCCTAATATATTGCCCCGTAATTTTCATACCTAAAAATACGACTACGAGACAAGCGATAACAAATCCTATAATTAATAATCCCCACGTTTTTTGATGTACGTCTTTCAATGGCTCAATTGTACTTTTCACCAAAATATATCCTTGTTTTCCTGCTAGATCTTGAACGAACACCGCATGATAAAATTCATTCTTTTGATCTGTTTCTTGCGTAATCACTTTACTTCGTTGTTTTGCTGCTTCAGAAGAAAGTTCTTTAATCATCTCTTGATTAAATGCAGATGGTTGCCCTCCGCTATATTGAACTTTCTTTTTTTCATCAACAAATATAATAGAAGCTGGTATTTTTTCTTCTAACTTTTCAAATACATAAGGCTTTTTTAAAACAGCATCAAACCCTTGCTCTTCTGCTAATACCGCAACATACTGTGTCTCTTTTATCATTCTCTCTTTAGCATGATCTATATAGTAGTTTTCAAATGCAGTTTCTAATAATACACCTAGTCCAACTAAAATAAAAACGATAAGAGAAACAAATGTAAAAAGAAGCCTGGAACGAAACTTATTCATCCACTTTTGGCTCCTCTAATTTATAACCTAAACCACGTATCGTTTTAATGTACGTCGGTTTTTTCGTATTTTGTTCAATTTTATCGCGCAAATGGCTAATATGGACATCAACAATTCTTGTATCACCGGCAAAATCATAATTCCATACAGCACTTAATAATTGGTCACGAGTTAATACACGACTTTTATTTTTCGCAAGATAAACAAGTAACTCAAATTCTTTCGGTGTTAATTCCAGTTTCCTTCCTTGGAAGTACGCTTCATAAAACTCCGGTAAAATTTTAAGCTCTGCAATTTTGATGCTCTCTTCATCTGGCGATTCTGAAACTTGTTCTTCCTGCTGTAATTTCGTACGGCGCAAAATCGCCTTCACACGAGCAACAACTTCCCTTGGACTAAATGGCTTCGTCATATAATCATCAGCCCCAAGCTCAAGACCTAGCACCTTATCAAATTCATCATCTTTTGCTGTTAACATTAAAATCGGCGTCATAATACGCTGCAATCGTAATTCTTTACAAACTTCCATACCATCCATTTTTGGAAGCATTAAATCTAATATAATTAAATCTGGGCGTTCTGTAGTCGCTTTTTGAAGCGCCATTTCTCCATCCATTGCTGTAATAACTTCAAACCCAGCTTGTTGTAAATTAAATTCAATTAAAGTTAAGATAAATTCCTCATCATCAACTACTAAAATACGATTGTTCATTCTTTTCCTCCAAGTTATAGACTTGAAACCTTCTTCATCCTAGTATTTTCCCCGTTATTCTCATCATACTAGAAAACAAGGTCTCCCTCAATATAATTGTCTATTCATGGAGCTCGTTTGTACTAGAGTTTCGGAAAATAAAAGCAATCGTAACTTCATTCCCTCTATCCGGTCGCTATCCAAACTTTATAGATGAATCTATCTTTTTTAAACTCTTCTTCCGTATGAACTATAAACTCTCGATTTTGCGCTAGGAAAAACGAAAGAGCATACGCTATTTTATAATCTGGTGTTTCATATCCATCAAATACTTTCCCGTACATTTCATTCGCGATTGAATCGGCCCATACTTCAGCTTCTCTTATCGTTTCAAAGATAACGTCTTCTCTTTTCCACTTCATCTAAAAAAACCTCCCCCTTAATTGACTTCAATTACCAATAATTATATTATTAATTTAAATATATAAATAAATTCGATAAAAGGGGGCTATTATGCGAATATTACTACCTATTTTAACTTTAGTAGTAACATGTTTCCTTACTTTTAACGTACCTAGCTGGGATACGATTAAAACAGGTTGTTCAGAATTTGCTGAGGGGTTCAAAGAAGGATTTTTCAACTAAAATAGCGCTAGCCCCTTATAAAAGGTATGCTAGCGCTATTCATATTTTCATATTTTAAAAATTATCTAATGCTTTTTCCATAATGGAAACAGATTTAAAAGGTGGTGTTACTGTTAATGAACCTTTTACAACAGTTTCTCCTTTTTCATCATGAGCAAATACAAGCATATCAATTGTATGTTCCTCCTCTGAAACAGCCACAACTTCAAAGTGGATTTGTAACGTTTCATAATGGTGAACATGTTTCACGAACGTAAGGTCCTTCCTAGTAATATGACTACCTGGACCTGGTAAATATTTCGTAACCGCCGTTGTAATCAGCCCCGTTAGCATAATGCTTGGGACAATCGGCTTTTCATACGGAGTTTGGGATGCGTAATCATGCTGAATATATAATGGATTGGCATCATTCGTTAACCCTAAGTACAATAACAAATCTTTATCCTCAATTTTTTCAGTGATAGATAATTTCTCTCCTACTGTAATTTCATCCATTCTACGACCAATTTGAACTTTTTTCTTTAACATGTTACAATCCCCTCCGATTTTTTCACCTTATTATCCTACTAAAAGCGATACCTTATCCGAAATTTACTGTGATGAGGGCAATGTATAGTATAAGTCTATAGTTTCATTATAGGATACACCGAATGATAGCGTTTTCATATTATTTCAAAAAAACATTTCAATATATAGTAGAAAAAGATTCGGGGCCCCGAATCTTTTTCCACTTATATTTAATTATTACACAAGAACTTTCATAACGTTACGTACAGATTCTACAGAGCGATCTAACGCTTCTTTCTCATCTGCAAGAAGTTCTAATTCAATAATTTTTTCAATTCCGTTACCACCTAGAATTACTGGTACCCCTAAGTAAAGGTCACTATAACCATATTCACCTTCAAGGTACGCAATAGCTGGTAATACACGGCGTTGATCTTTCAAGATCGCTTCTGTCATTTCAACTAAAGAAGCTGCTGGCGCATAATATGCACTACCGTTTCCTAATAAGCCTACAATCTCACCGCCACCTTTACGTGTACGTTCTACGATTGCTTCTAAACGCTCTTTTGGAATTAATGTTTCTAACGGAATGCCACCTGCATAGGAATAGCGTACAAGAGGTACCATATCGTCACCATGTCCACCAAGAACAAATCCTGTAATGTCTTTCACAGAAAGGTTTAACTCTTGTGAAATAAATGTACGGAAACGAGCTGTATCTAATACGCCCGATTGACCGATAACACGCTCTTTCGGGAATCCTGCTTCTTTAAATACAGAATATGTCATTGCATCAACTGGATTTGTTAATACAAGAATAATCGCATTTGGTGAATGTTTTGCAATGTCGCGCGTAATATTTTTCATAATTTTAGAGTTTGTTGCTACTAAGTCATCACGGCTCATACCAGGCTTACGCGCAATACCTGCTGTAATAACGACAACGTCAGAATCAGCAGTATCTGCGTAATCAGATGTACCAATAATGTTAGCATCAAAACCTTGTACTGGGCTCGCTTCTAACATATCTAACGCTTTCCCTTTTGTTGGATTTTCCAGCTGTGGAATGTCCACTAATACAACATCTGCAAGTTCTTTTTGCGCTAATAAGAATGCTGTTGTTGCTCCTGTAAATCCTGCACCGATGACTGAAACTTTCTTGCGTTTGATTGTCATAATTTACCCCCCGCTTTAATTATGCGTTTTTGATTATCGCTACATCCATGTTTTTAATAAGTTCATTAGCAAACTCAGAACATTTTACTTCTGTTGCACCTTCCATTAAGCGCGCGAAATCATAAGTTACTACTTTTGATTCAATTGTTTTCTCAACTGAATCAGTTACTAAATTCGCAGCTTCGTTCCATCCTAAGTGCTCTAATAATAATACACCTGAAAGAAGAACTGAAGATGGGTTTACTTTATCTAAACCTGCATATTTTGGAGCTGTACCATGTGTAGCTTCAAAGATAGCATGTCCAGTCACATAGTTAATGTTTGCACCAGGTGCAATACCAATTCCACCTACTTGTGCAGCAAGTGCATCAGAGATGTAGTCTCCGTTTAAGTTCATTGTTGCAACAACATCAAACTCACGTGGACGAGTTAAAATTTGTTGTAAGAAGATATCTGCAATAGAATCTTTTACGATGATTTTCCCAGCCACTTCTGCGTCTGCCATCGCTTTATTCGCTGCATCTTTACCATCTTTTTCAACGATACGATCATATTCAGCCCAAGTAAATACTTTGTCGCCGAATTCTTGTTCCGCTACTTCGTAACCCCAGTTTTTGAAAGCACCTTCTGTAAATTTCATAATGTTTCCTTTATGAACTAATGTAACAGAAGAGCGTTTTTCGTTAATTGCATATTGAATTGCAGCGCGAACAAGACGCTTTGTCCCTTCCTCTGAAATTGGTTTAATACCAATCCCTGATGTTTCTGGGAAGCGGATTTTATTAACACCCATTGCTTCTTTTAAGAAAGCAAGAACTTTTTCTGCTTCTGGAGAACCTTGTGCATATTCAATTCCAGCGTAAATGTCTTCTGTATTTTCACGAAAAATAACCATATCAGTATCTTCCGGACGTTTTACAGGTGAAGGAACACCTTCAAAATAACGAACTGGACGTAGACATACATATAAATCTAATTCTTGACGAAGCGCTACGTTTAGAGAACGAATACCACCGCCAACTGGAGTTGTAAGTGGACCTTTAATTGCGATTAAATATTCACGAATTAAATTTAAAGTCTCTTCTGGTAACCACTCGCCTGTTTGGTTGAATGCTTTTTCCCCTGCAAGCACTTCTTTCCAAACGATTTTCTTCTCACCATCATAAGCTTTTTCAACTGCTGCTTCTATTACGCGAGATGCTGCAGCCCAAATATCAGGACCAATTCCATCTCCTTCGATAAATGGAATAATCGGATTGTTTGGTACATTCATAACACCATTAGTTACAGTAATTTTTTCACCTGTCGTCAATGTGATAACCCCCATGTTTGAAATTTCATATGTATGAAACTGAGGGAATAACCCCTCAGTTCAAACCGTTAGTCAAATTTAAATATTCTAATCATTACATCTTCCCAAAAAAATCAGACTTTTGAAAGCGTATTTTCACTATCGAAATAGTGTTTTTCGCTTATCGTTGCGCTAGCGGAACGTACACTTGATGTGTCGGTCCATCATAATCAGCACGCGGACGGATTAAACGGTTGTTTTCATATTGTTCTAGAATATGAGCTAACCAGCCTGACATACGGCTAATTGCAAAGATAGGTGTAAATAAGTCATGGTCAATTCCTAAACAATGGTATACAGAAGCTGAATAGAAATCAACATTTGGTGGAAGACCTTTTTCTTTTGTTACAATGTCTTCAATTTTGATAGACATATTATACCATTTGTCTTCTCCTAAAAGCACGCATAATCTCTTAGACATTTCGCGTAAGTGTTTCGCGCGTGGATCACCATGCTCATATACGCGATGACCAAATCCCATAATTTTCACTTTATTTTGAAGAGCATTATGAATATATGATTCTACATTTTCTTCTTCGCCAATTTCAGTTAACATCTTCATTACATTTTCATTTGCCCCGCCGTGAAGAGGACCTTTTAATGCACCGATTGCTGCTGTAATACCAGAATACACATCTGAAAGTGTAGCTACGCAAACACGTGCAGTAAATGTAGAAGCGTTTAACTCATGATCGGCATGAAGTACAAGTGCCTTATCAAAAGCCTCAATTTCAACTTCATTTGGCTCACGATCATTTAACATGTACAAGAAGTTTGCAGCTAATGATAGATCTTTTCTTGGATCAACAACATCTAAACCTTTGCGAATTCTTGCATAAGCCGCAATTAAAGTTCCGACTTGAGCCTGTAATTTAACCGCTTTCAAATAATTAGACTTTCCATCCATTATTTCAGCGCTCTCATCATATAATGATAGCATGGAAATCGCAGTTCGTAAAACCGACATCGGGTGCGCGATTTTTAAATCTACTTGTTTCAAATATGTTAAAATCTCACCTGGTACTTTATAGTATTCAGATACTGTTCCACTAAATTCCGCTAGTTCTTTTTCATTAGGAAGCTTGCGGTGCCATAATAAGTACACTACTTCTTCGAACGTAGCATTCTCAGCTAAATCATCAATATTATACCCAACATAAGTTAATGTATCATCAATAATAGAGCTCACAGATGATGTTGTTGCTACTACCCCTTCTAAACCTCGAATAACAGTCATGACATTCTCTCCTTTTCCTGAAAATTCTCCCAACCTTGCTCCTTATATCTATTTGCTCCCCTTATAAATTATGAACGCTCGTTCACTCTTTAGGCAAGCAAAATGCACGTTCATGCAAATTTATTGCGATGTTCCCCTCTTATTGTCCATTGCTTACATGGAAAGCATGAGCGTGAATGTCTCCCCGAATCCTCACGCTCAGAACAACAAGTTAGTGAGGAAAATGAATTCCGAAGAGTTTATGATAAAAACAACATAAAACAATATCATTATAAAATTGTTTTATGTTGTTTTTATTTTATCTGGTGTAAAGTCTCTGCTGTTATGTAACTTTTCAAAGTTTCTAATCCTATTATAAACAATTATCTGACTTTTGTGAACAGAAAGAA